>JANJUA010000099.1 GCA_024710825.1 Solirubrobacteraceae bacterium | reverse complement strand
TGCCGGGCAGGCCGAGCGTCCGGCGCACGCACGCGTCGGGCGACGCGCCGTAGCCCACGAGATCGCCGGCGCACGCGAACGCCTCCACGCCGGAGGCTTCGAGATGCGAGAGCACCGCGTCGAGCGCCTGCTCGTTGGCATGGACGTCCGCGAGCACCCCCAGGCGGGTCATTGCCGCAGCGCGCGCAGCCGCCGGCGCGTGAGCGGCTCGAGAGCGCCGCGCACGAACGGCAGCGGATCGTCGAGCGCGCAGCTCGAGCGGGCGCGGCAGCCGCGCGCCCAACGCAGCCACGCCCGGGCCGACCCGCCCACCGCCCGCGCCGCGCGCAGGTCCTCGACCGGATCGCACCAGGTCGTGCCGGCCCGCAGCGGCGACTGCGCCGGCCGCGGCGCGCCCGTCAGGTCCGCGTGGACCAGCGCCGGGATGTTGACGCCGGCGATCGCGGCCGGGTGGTGCCACAGCGTGAACCGCGGGTTGATCTCCAGCAGGTGCAGGCGCCCGTCGTCGTCGCGCTTGAAGTCGGCCTTGGCCACGCCCGTCAGGCCGATGCGGGCGAACGCGTCCCTGCCGAGGCGGGCGACGTCGTCCGCCTCGGTGATCTGGACCGCCGTGCTGTGCCCGTAGGCGGGCGGGCTGGTCCGGAGCTTGCGCCCGGTGAACTCGGCGATCACCGCGCCGTCGGGGCCGACGTAGGCGTGGTAGCTCTCGATGCGGCTCTCCGGTCCGACGATCGCCTCCTGGACGAGCACCGCGCAGCCGGCGGCCGACAGGCGCGCCCACCACCCGGCGAGCGCGTCCGCCGAGTCGACGGCCAGCGCCTTGGCCGGGCTCCCGACCGTGGCCCCCCAGCGATCCGCGCGTCGCGTCTGCGGCTTGACGACGCACGGGTAGCGCAGCCCGAGCCCGGCGACGTCGACGGGCTCCTCGGGGATCAGCAGCCGGGTCGACGGCACCGGCAACCCGTGGCGCTCGGCCAACGCGGCGAAGCGACACTTGTCGACGAGGTCCTCGACGAGCTCGGCGCGGGCCAGCAGCATGCGGGTGACCCCGGAGAGCCGCTCCCGGGCGCGCGAGACGAGCAGCAGGTCCCCGTCGGTCTGCGGGTAGAGCACCGGGGGCTCGGCCCGGTCGGCCGCGAAGTCCCGCAGCGCGGTCACGACGTCGTCGGGGCGCTTCCAGTGGTCGATCCACGGCAGCGTCCAGTCGACGTGCCGCGAGAAGCGGGCCGGCTCGTCGGGCTGGCCGAACAGCGCGCAGCGGATCCCGGCCATCGCCAGCGGGCGCACCAGGTCCCCGTCGCCCAGCACGATCGCGCACGCGCTCATCCCGTCGGCCTCGACCGGTTCAGCCGGCGATGGACCCGCACGAGCGTGGGACGCACCCGCTGGTAGCCGGAGGCCACGCGACCGCCGAGCCCCGAGCGCGCGTCCAGCAGGCAGCGCGCGCGGGTCTCGTCGGTCCAGCGCAGCTTGTAGGGGTCGGGCCCGCCGAGGAAGTCGTACCCCTTCATGCCCTCCTCGATCGAGGCGCGCAGAACCTCGCCGCGCAGCACCAGGCCGGGCGACAGCCGCGCCAGCGACTCGTCGAACGCCGTCTTGACCAGGAACCCCACGTCGCCGACGCGGCAGCCGAGGTCCATGGCCACGGGCGTGCCGTCGAGCTCGAGCACGTAGATCCGGAGCATGCCGGCCTCGGCCGCCTCGCGAGCGAACGAGCGGTAGAGGAGGTCGCTCCGGGGATCGGAGGCGATGGCCGTTCCCTCGCGGCCCTTCCAGCTCCGCGCCTCCAGGCGGATGAACGCCTCGACGTCGCGCTCGAGCCCCGGGCCGCCGGTACGCACGCGCAGCGCCGATCGTCCCGCGCGCTGCAGCGCGCGCGAGCGCCGCCGCCACTGCTGGCGCAGGTTCCCGCTGCGCCGCGCGATGAGCTCGTCGAAGCTCCCGGGCAGCGGCAGGAACGGGCTCGCGAGGTCGGTCTGCACCATCGCGTGGAACCCGGCGTCGACCAGGTGGGCGAGGGCCAGCGGCGCGGAGGACGACCTCTCGCCGAGTCCCCGCAGGCGGATCCGCGCCGCGCCGAGGCGGGGGATCGCCTTCCACAGCGCGGCGCGCGCGTGGCGGTCGGCGGCGACGACGTCCCAGTCGCCGCTGTGGACGTTGGCCGCCGCCAGAAGCCGCCGGCCCGAGCGCATCAGCAGCGCGCCGCCGCGCACGTCGCCGGCCGTGTCGCGCGCGAGGACGGTCAGCGGCTCCCCATGGCCGTACCCGGACCACCACGATCGCAGCCAGGCGGGCATGAGGAACGGCGTCGGCGCATGCCGGGCGAGCGCGCTCCAGTCGTCGTCCAGCGTGTCGAGCGCCGCCGCGCCCTCGTGGACGGTGATGCGGTGGGAGGCGGTGGCGAAGCGGCTCAAGGCGCCGGCGACGATATGTGAGCGCCCTCGACGCTCACCGGGGAGGCTCCTGCGGGTCCTGGGGATATTCCCCGGAGTGGCTAGCGCCGCTTCTTGACGAAGATCGTCACGGCGCGGATCTCGCGGATCGAGAAGGTCTTGCCGTCGAACCTCTGATAGTCCCCGGCGCCGAAGGTCCGCTTGGGGATCTTCACGGAGTGCTCCTCGCCGCTGATCGGGCTGGTGGAGCCCGACGTCGGGCCGGACGCGTAGCCGACCTGCGACCAGAGCTGAGCGTCGACGGTCGGGTTGTAGAGCACGACGCTCGCCTGTGCGCCGCAGATCCTCCAACCGGCGTTGGCCTTCCACGACACGAACGGCGCGGACGGCGACGTCGTGAACCTCACCGCCTTCGGCTTGGTCCCCTCGTCGATCGCCGGCTCGCCGGCGATCGGCTTCTGCATGGCGCTGAGGGTGCGCTGCGTGGCGGTCGCCGTGCAGCCGTGCCAGCTGTACGTGGGGCCCTGGGTGCCGAGGAAGTACCCGGCGTGGGCGTTGGGCGCGGCCTTGGCGTCGTTCTCGGGATTGGGCTTGGCGGCGTGCGCCGCCGGCGCGGCGGCGGCGATGGCGACGACGAACGCGCCGGCGAGTGCGAGGGACCTGAGCTTCATGGCGGCAACGCTACGAGCCGGCGCGGGGGAGCCCTCGGAGGTTCCTCCCCGGCACGGCGGCTACTTCGTGCGCTCGAGGTCGAAGGTGGCGCTGCCCTCGCACACCGTCATGTCCGGACTTCCCTCGCTCGGGCCGTTCGTGGAGCGGTAGGTCGCGGTTCCGGTGATTCTCGACGCGGTCATGTCGAAGACGACCGTGTGATCGACGGTGGCGGGCTCCGACGGCGGGCTCGCGCTGTGCGACGTGGTGAAGGTGAGCCGGCCCGAGCGCGGCAGCAGGTAGTCGGCCAGGACCAACGCGCTGCGCGTGCCGTTGACGCGGCCGTTGCCCACCTGGCAGAACGTGAGGTACGTGGCTTCGCAAACCCAACCCGAGCCGATCGGGCGCCGTTGGGGACTTCCGGCCCTGAGCCGGCGACGGCGGTAGCATCGTCCCAACACCATGAGCGCCAGCAACCGCCGCGACTTCCTGCGCGCTTTCGGGCTGCGCGCCGCCCGCGGGGCCCAGGAGATCGCCGAGACGGCCTCGCCGCTGCTGCGAGCGACGTCTCCCGCCGGCCTGCTCTCGTCGCGCGACGACGAGGCCGTTCCGGCGGCGGTCGCCGAGAAGCCCGCTCGCCCGGCCGCCCCGCCGCGCCCGGCGGCGGCACGACCGTCGTGCTGCGTGAGCCCGGAGGAGCTGCGAGAGCTCCTGGTGGGCGAGGGCCTCGAGCGGCGCGGCGACGAGGTCGTGGCGCTGGCCCGCCGCTCGCTGCGCATGACGCCGGCCGACGCGGACGCCGACGCCGCTCGCGTCTGGATCAACCTGGACGACAAGCTGGGCGGCGATCCGCTGGACGGGCTCTCGGAGCAGGTCGTGCTGGCGCTGGTGGCCGCCGACGCGCCGGTGCTGGCGGGGACCCCGCTCCACGGCGACGGGTGGCTGGTGTACTTCGTCGCGCCGGGCTCGGCGGAGCCGGCGGACTCGGAGCTGCCGGTCCAGATCAAGGCGCCGCCGATGTCGGTCGAGGTCGTCAGGCTCGACGAGCCGGTCGCGCTCACGCCGACGATGGCCCCGATGGAGCTGACGCCCCAGCTCGTCCTGCCGCGCGTGTGGAACGAGGCGGTTCAGGCGCTCGGACTGGACGCCGGCGAGCGGGACGCCTACGTGCGGATGCGCGACCGCCTGGCCGAGGAGCAGGGCGTCGAGATCGAGCACGGAGCCGGCAACGCGCTCGCCTACCACCGCCTGTTCGGCTACCCCGACGAGACCTCGGGCCTGCTGCCCGCCGAGTGCGCCGCCGTGTCAGGCGAAGGGGACTGGAACCTGCTCATGCAGGTCAGCGCGGGACCGTCGCGTCGGGTGTACGTGCTCGGCGAGGGCGACGGCTTCGAGAGGCCCGTCGCCCTCGTTCGGTAGGTCGCGGTCAGGTGTTGCCCGTCCGCTGCGTCGGGCAGATGCCCTTGTAGGGGTTGCGCACGGAGCCGTCGGGCATCGGCGTGTTGCAGAAGATCGCGCCCTTGAGCTTGGCGCCCTTCATCTTCGACCCGGTGAGGTCCGCGTTCGTCAGGTTCGCCTTGCGCAGGTCGGCGCCGCGGAAGTCGACGCCGATCACGTTCGAGGCCGAGATGTCGGCTCGGCGCAGGTCGGCGCCGCGGAGGTCCGAGCCGACCAGGTCGCCGAGCGCGAGGTCCGCGCCCCGCAGGTCGGCGCCCCGCAGGTCGGTCAACGAGAACGCCGCGTAGGACATCGTCGCGCCGGACAGGTCGGCGCCGCGCAGGTTCGAGCCCGTCGTCGCGCTGTTGGAGAACACGGCGCCGGCAGCGCGCAGCCCGGGAGCGGTCACGTTCGTGAGCACCGCTCCCTGGACGTTGGCGCGCGAGAGGTCCGCGCGCGAGAGGTTCGCGGCGCTCAGCGACGCGGAGCTGAGGTCGGCGTCGGCCATGGCCGCGTCCCGGCACTGCGCGAACGGGACGACCACGCAGCCGCCGACGGTGAAGCCGATCCTCGCCTTGGGGGCCGATGCCCAGAACGACGCCCCGGCGTAGAGCGGGTCCTCCGCGGGAATCGTGAAGCTCTTGCCCGGCGGCGCGTACACCGGGGCGCCCGGGCAGTCGTCGGCGGGCGCGGCGTTCTCGCCGCTGGGCAGGGTCGTGTTGCACAGCCGCGCGGCATCGAGGGCGCCCGGGTCGAGCCGGGCGCCCGTCAGGTCGGCCAGCGACAGGTCGGCGCCGTCGAGCCTCGCCCCGCGCAGGTCGGCGCCCGACAGGGTCGCCCCGCGCAGCGTCGCGCCCCGCAGGTCGGCCCGGGCGAGCTTGCCGTCCGGCGCCGAGAACGAGGCGGCCAGTGCGTCGCGCAGATCGGCGCCCCGCAGGTCGATGCCCGCGGAGTCCGACAGGACGAGCGTCGCCCCGTTCAGTCGCGCGCCGCGCATGTCGGCCCCCACCATCCCCGTGCCGAACAGGTCCGCTCCCCGCAGATCGGCGCGGCGGACGTTCGCGTAGGCCATGCCGCCGACCTTGTAGTTGGCCCGCCGCAGGTCGGCGCCGGCGAGGTTCGCGTAGGAGAGGAACGCGCCCTGGAGGTAGGCGCCCGCCAGGTGCGCCTCGCGGCAGTCGACGTAGGGCTCGATCCTGCATCCGCGCACGCGGGTGCCGGACGTGACCTGGCCGGTCGGCGCCGAGTACGTGACGCCCAGGACGTAGAAGGGGTTGTCGCCGTCGACGGTGACCGGCGGGGGCGTGTCGGCCGGGGCGGGCGCCGCCAGCAGCCCGGCGGCGACCAGCAGCGCCGCCGCGACGCGTCCCGTGTTCCTCAGCATCGTCCTGCGACCTCCGTGTCTCGTGGCCGCGCGCACGGTATACGGCGGACGGCGACGCTGCGCAAGCACGCCGTCCGTGCGGGGCCATCTCCGTAGTTTCCCCGGCCGGTGCTCCGCAGTTCACCGTAAGTGCTCAGTAGTTAATACGGGTCCCGGCGCCACCGACCGTCGTTAAGGTCGCGGCTCTCGCAGCACGACACCGGAGAGTGGGTCGCCGTGTTGCGGCGGGTCCCCCCTGCGATTGGACGTCCGGCGTGCGTGAGCTCACCTACTCGGAACCCCAGATCTGGATCGCGATCGCGTTCGTGATCATCTCCGCGCTGCTCGTGACGGCGTTCGTGGCGATCGGCCGCAGCTCGCGCCGCGAGGTGCCGTTCGAGCAGGTCAAGGCCATCGGCTACGGGGTCCGGACGTGGTGGCTCGTCGGGCTCGTCACGGTGCTCACCGTCGGCGTCGTCGTCTCGCTGTTCATGCTGCCCTACTCGAACGCGCAGGAGCCCGTGGGCGCCGCGCAGGAGATCGCCGTCAAGGGCGGTCAGTACTACTGGACCGTCGCGCCGAACGAGGTGGCGCCGGGGCGGGTGCGGTTCTCGGTCACGAGCGCCGACGTCAACCACGGGCTGGGGATCTACTCGCCCAAGGGTCACATGCTGGGCTCCGTGCAGGCGATGCCGGGCTACGAGAACGAGCTCGACATACAGCTCGACGAGCCCGGCGAGTACCTGCTCTCGTGCCTGGAGATGTGCGGCGCCGGCCATCACAAGATGCACGCGATCCTCAAGGTCGCGGAGCGCTAGGAGCCGGTATGCACGCCACCGCGACCGAGGTCGTCCAGCAACAGCCGCAGACGCACCCGCTCCCGCATGAGCAGGGGCCGGCGACCGTCGTCGAGCGTCGCGTCGCCTGGCTGTGCGCCGGGACCGGCGTGGCGCTCTTCCTCGTGATGATGCTCCTGGGCATCGCCATGCGGATGTCGCAGGCCGACCTGGTGGGGATACCGGACGCCTGGTACTACCGCCTGCTGACGCTGCACGGCGCCGGGATGCTCGTGGGAGCGCTGCTCGTGATGATGGGCGCGCTCTGGTTCGTGCTGCGCCCGGTCGTCGAGATGTCGGCCAAGCGGCTGCTGTGGGCCTACGGCGGCCTGGTCGTCGGCGCGGTTCTGGTCCTCGTGGCGTCGCTCGTCGGCGGTTTCGCGACCGGCTGGACGTTCCTGTCGCCGCTGCCGTTCCATCCGCTCGGCGGATGGGCCACCTGGGCGACCGCGACGTTCTTCGTCGGCATGCTGCTCGTCGGCGCGGGCTTCTTCCTCTACTGCATCGAGCTGTTCACGGTGACGACCAACCGCTATGGCGGGCTGGGGGGCGCGCTCGGCATCCCGTACCTGCTCGGCCGCTCGGAGCAGGCGCCGCCGCCGCAGGCGATCGCGGCCACCGTCATCGCGCTCGACGGCATGATCGCCAGCGCGGGCGGGACGGCGATCGTGGTCGCGATGCTCAACCGGACGATCGACGACGGCGTCGTGATCAACGCGCTGTGGGCCAAGAACCTGACCTACTTCTGGGGCCACACGATCGCCAACCTCATCATCTACCTGGCCGCCGGCGCGATCTACGTCCTGCTGCCGCGCTACGCCGGGCGCGCCTGGAAGACGACCAAGCCGCTCGCCCTGGGCTGGCTGGCGACGCTCCTGTTCGTCGCGACAGCCTTCTCGCACCACCTCTACATGGACTTCGCCCAGCCGGGCTGGGCCCAGTACGTCTCGATGGGCGCCTCGTCGGCGGCGGCGATCCCGGTCGCCGTGGTGACGATCTACACGGGGATGATGCTCATCTGGGGCTCGCTCTACCGGTGGACGCTCGCCTCGACGCTGTTCTACCTCGGGTTCCTCGGCTGGGCGATCGGCGGCGTGGGCGCCGTGCTGGACTCGCTGATCCCGGTCAACTTCACGCTGCACAACACGTTGTGGGTGCCCGCGCACTTCCACACCTACCTGCTGCTCGGCGTGATGATGTGGGCGCTCGCGTTCGTCGCGCACCTCACCGAGCGAGCCGCCGGGCGCGCCGCCCCGCGCTGGGTGGCGATCGCCGTCCCCGCGCTGCTGGTCGTCGGCGGCTACCTGTTCGTCGGCGCGTGGTACGCCGCGGGCGCCCTGGGCGTGCCGCGCCGCTACGCCGAGCACCCGCCCGGCACCCAGGCCTACGACGTCGTGGGCTCCGTGGGCGCGCTGCTCGTGTTGGCCGGCGTGGTGCTGTTCCTCGTCACCACGGTGCGGCTCCTGCTCCAGGCCCGCGGCCGACGCGCCGAGACGCTCGCGCCGGAGCGCGATCCCGAGCCGCGCCGGGTGCTCGTGCCCCCGGTGACGACGAACGCCGGGTTCGCCGTCGTCTCCGGCCTCGCCGTGGTCTGCGCCCTGTCGCTGCTGCCCGAGGCCGTCGAGCTGGCCGAGCGCTCCGCCGAGGCGCACCACCTCAGCCATGCGGCGCAGTTCGCGCTCGGCGGCCTCGTCGGCCTCGGCGTCGCCTCGCGCCTGGCGCTCGTGCGGCCCGTGTACGGCGGCATGACGTGGTGGGCGCTGCTCGCCGTCGTGGCGGCGCCGGTGGTGATGCTGCTCGTGATGACCCCGGCGATCTACGACCCGCTCGAGGGCAACGAGCCGCTCCATCTGCTCTTCCACTGGGGCATCGTCGTGCTCGGTCTGATCACCGGGTGGGCGAGCGTCCGCTTCGGCCGCGCCTCCGGGGTGGCGATCTTCGTGTTGTCGGTGGCTATGGGACTGGCGTTTGCCGGAGGAGTCGGAGGGTGATGCGCAGATGACGATCGAGCCAGCGGATCCGAGCGGCGGCTCTGCGTCGCCGCCCACCCGCCGTCCCGGCGGGGCCGGGCCCTGGCTGCTGGGCGCCTGGGTCGGCACGCTGGTCGCGTTGCTGATCGTGTTCGCCTGGCTGCTGGGCAAGGACGAGGGCGAGCGCCAGGCCGAGCGGACGCCGGTGACCGCCCAGCAGCCGGCCGAGCCGGAGGCGGGCGACAAGGCCGCCGAGACCCCGGCCGAGCCCGAGGATCCGGGGCGCCAGACGTTCGTCGCCTCCTGCGGCGGCTGTCACGTCCTGGCCGAGGCGGGGACGAGCAGCCCCGTCGGCCCGAACCTCGACGACCTCAAGCCCGACGCGGCGCGCGTGCAGGCCGCGATCGCGACGGGCGGCACGGGGACCGGAGCGATGCCCGCCGGGCTGCTCGAGGGTGACGAGGCCCAGCAGGTCGCGGAGTACGTCGCGAAGGTCGCGGGCGGATAGATGGACTCCACCGCGACGTCGATCCTCGTCGCGCTCGGCGCCGACCTGGCGATCGGCGTGGTTGCCGTGGGCGCCTACCTGGGGCTGCGCCGACGCGGCGTCGAGATCAATCGTCACCGCTTCACGGTCACCCTGACCGTCTTCCTGGTCGCCTTCGGCGTGGTCCTGCCGACGCTCGCCATCCTCGACGGCACCCAGGCCGACGAGCGAGCGCGGGGCGGGGTCAAGCTGACCGAGGCGCAGGTCGAGGGACGCCAGCAGTTCGCGGCGCGCTGCGCGCAGTGCCATGCGCTGGCCGCGTCGAACGCCGTGGGCAAGGTCGGACCGGACCTCGACACCATCCGCCCGGCCGCGCCGCTCGTGGCCGACGCGATCGAGAAGGGCCGCTCCCGAGGCCACGGCTACATGCCGCCCGGTCTGGTGACCGGGGCGGAGGCCCAGGGGGTCGCCGACTACGTGGCGGCCGTCGCCGGCCGCTGAGCGCGCGGCTCAGCGGCCGCGTGCGCGCCGCAGCGTGCCGCGCGTCGCGGCGACGAGGTTGATCGCGCCCCCGACGAACCCGAGCACGAGCGCCACCGGCTCGGCAGCGCCGGCGATCGCCAGCACGAGCGCGATCGCGACGAGGGAGAGGCCGAGGATCCAGAGGGCGCGCGCGGACACGTCGGCGGACGCTAGCGGCTGCTCGCCCGACGGTCGACCGGACGTGCCGGCCGGCGAGCGAGCCGCCGGTGCCTCGCGCCGGCCCCGCGCTCAGTCGTCGGCGCCGCTCGTGTCGTCGCCCTCGTCCTCGTGGACGTCGATCTGCACGATCGCGGCCGCGATCGGCGGGGCGTCCAGGGCGGCATGGAGCTCGAACGCCTCGCCGTCCGGCAGGGTCAGGCGCCACTCGCCGCCGCCCGCGGGCGTGAGGGTCGCGAGGCGAGCGTCGCCGTCCGTGAAGGTCACGGTGCCGTCGGCAGTGCGGTCCACCCGGACCGGGCGCCCGGTGTTCGTGTGATGCGTCTGCGGAAAGTCCATGGCTCGCGACGCTACCTGACCTCGACCGCCCGGCCCGGTACGTTCGCCGACATGACCGCCTCGACCGCCGCCCGGCCGCGCCGCTGAATGCGGCTCGCCATCGCCGTCGCGGTGCTGCTGCTGGCAGCCGGGATCGCCGCGCTCGGCTGGCGGCTGGTCGGCGAGGACACGCGCGGCGCCGACGTCGAGACGGTCGAGATCGACAGCCGCCACGTCCCCGGGATGGACCCGCTGCCGGTGACGCTGGTGGAGCCCGCCGGGATCGAGGAGGGCGAGCGTCGGCCGCTGCTCGTCTTCCTCCACGGGCGCGGTGAGGACGGTCACGAGAGCAACCTCGGCGAGGCGCTCTACGCCGCGCTGGAGGAGCTCGGCGACGACGCGCCCGTCGTGGCGTTCCCGAGCGGCGGCGTCTCGTCCTACTGGCACGACCGCGACGGCGGCGACTGGGAGCGCTACGTCGTGGGGGAGGTGATCCCGCTCGCGGCTAGGCGGATGCCGGTCGACCTCGACCGGGTGGCGATCGGCGGGATCTCGATGGGCGGCTTCGGCGCCCTGCACATCGCCCGTCGCCATCCGGGGCGCTTCTGCGCGGTCGGCGCGCACTCGCCGGCGCTGTGGCGCAGCGGCGCGGAGACCGCGCCCGGCGCCTTCGACGACGCCGAGGACTTCGCGCGCCACGACGTCGTCGGCGCCGCGCGCAGCGACCCGGAGGCGTTCACGTCGCAGCCGCTGTGGATCGACGTCGGGCGCTCCGACCCGTTCGTGCCCGGGGTGCGGGCCTTCGCCGAAGGGCTGGGGATCGAGCCGCGGGTGTCCGACGGCGGCCACGACGCCGACTACTGGCGCGCGCACCTGCGCGCCTACCTGCGCTTCTACGCGGAGTCCTGCTCCGGCGACGAGCGGTAGCGGCCGGGCTCCCACAGCGGCTCGGCGCCGCCCCCGTTCGCGGCCCGGCTGAGGATGAACAGCAGGTCCGACAGCCGGTTGAGGTAGCGCACGATCTCGGGGTTGGCGTCCTCGACGCTCAGCGCGCGCCGCTCCGCTCGCCGGCACACGGTCCGGCAGACGTGCAGGTGCGCCGCTCCGAGCGTCCCGCCCGGCAGCACGAAGGACCGCAGCGGCGCCACCGTCGCGTTCACCTCGTCGCAGCGCTCCTCCAGCCAGGTGATCTGCTCCGGGAGCACGCGCAGCCGCTCGCGGGCGTCGGGGTCGTCGGTCTCCGGCACCGACAGGTCGGCGCCCACGTCGAAGAGGTCGTTCTGCACCCGCCGCATCCACTCGGCGTGCGGCTCCGGGAGCGACCCGCTCGCGATCGCTAGCCCCAGCAGCGCGTTGAGCTCGTCGACCACGCCGTAGGCCTCGATCCGAGGGTGGGTCTTCGGCACCCGGCTCATGTCGCCGAGGTGGGTCTCGCCCTTGTCGCCGAGCTTCGTGTAGATGCGTGTGAGGTTGACGGTCATCGGTGCCTTCCAACGGTACACTTCGACGCGCAATCGGTCGGTGGCGAAGGGAAGCCGGTGGGAATCCGGCGCGGACCCGCCACTGTGACCGGGGATGTGACCCGCAGGCGCGTCGTGGGCGCGCAGGCCACTGGGCGAGCCCGGGAAGGCGCGGGACATGGGCCCGGGAGCCAGGAGACCTGCTCCGACCGCGAGACACGACACCTCGAGGAAAGGGTGCGCCTCCACATGACTTCGCATCGCATCGCCGGCCTGCTCGCCGCCACCCTGCTCGCCGTCCCCGCCGCCGCGGAGGCCGCGCCGCGCGTGACCACCATGGTCGTGGGCAAGGAGGGCACGACGGCGGCCGCCAAGGACGTCGCGGCCAAGCGGGCCACGGTCCGCGTCGCGGGCGGCCGGCGCTGCGCGGTCGGCGCCGGCACGCCGCTGGCAGCGCTGCTCGCCCGCGGCGTGGCCACGCAGGTCCGTGACCTCGGCTCGTGCTCGCGCCGCCCCGCCGACGGCGGCGGGCTCTACGTGAGCGCGGTCGGCGGGGAGCCCGCGCGCGGCCAGGCCGGCTGGGTCTACAAGGTCGGCCGCCGGGCCGGCACCGCCGGCGCCGCCGATCCCGCCGGACCGTTCGGCACGGGCCGGCGGCTGCGCGACGGCCAGCGCCTGCTGTGGTTCTGGTGCCGGGCCGCG
>JANJUA010000088.1 GCA_024710825.1 Solirubrobacteraceae bacterium | reverse complement strand
CAGGACGCGGTCGAGATCCCCGGGCACCTGCGCGCGCTCGAGGCGCTCGAGGAGGTGCGGGGCCGGACCGTCACGAGCGGCGGGCAGGAGCTGACGGCCGGGGCGCTGGCCGAGCGCTTCGGCTTCCGCGGCGACAAGGGCCGCACGCTCGTGCGCGACCTCTCCGGAGGCGAGCGGCGCCGCCCGCGCCCGCCCGCCGCTCCTGCGCCGGCGGGGCGGACGCCTCGGGCTCGGCCGCCCGCAGCGCGAGGTACTGCTCGATGCCGCCGGGCAGGTGGCGGATCGCGCCGTCGCCCATCAGCCCGTAGACGTCGTCGCAGACGCGCTCGACGAAGTAGCGGTCGTGGCTGACGACGACCAGCGTGCCCGGCCAGCCGTCGAGCAGGTCCTCCAGCGCGGTGAGCGTGTCGATGTCGAGGTCGTTGGTGGGCTCGTCGAGCAGCAGCACGTTCGGCTCGTCCATGAGCAGCCGCATGAGCTGGAGGCGGCGCCGCTCGCCTCCGGAGAGGTCGCGCACGAGCGTGCGGCCCTTGTCGCCGCGGAAGCCGAAGCGCTCGGCGAGCGCCCCGGCCGTCAGCTCCTGCCCGCCGCTCGTGACGGTCCGGCCCCGCACCTCCTCGAGCGCCTCGAGCGCGCGCAGGTGCCCGGGGATCTCGACCGCGTCCTGACTGAGGTGCCCCACGCGGACCGTGGCGCCGCGCTCGACGTGCCCGGCCGACGGCTCGATCTCCCCCGCCAGCACGCCTATCAGCGTCGTCTTGCCCGACCCGTTGACCCCCACCAGGCCGACGCGGTCCCCCGGCCCCAGCCGCCACGTCGCCCGCTGCAGCAGCCGCTTGTCGCCGAAGGCCACCGAGACCTCGACCGCGTCCAGCACCTTGTCGCCGAGCCGCGCGGTCGCGAAGCGCAGCAGCTCTACGCCGTCGCGCGGCTCGGGCTCGCCGGCGATCAGCGCGTTGGCCGCCTCGATGCGGAACTTCGGCTTCGACGTCCGCGCCGGCGGGCCGCGACGCAGCCAGGCGAGCTCCTTGCGCAGCAGCTGGCGGCGGCGCGCGTCGCGGGCCGCCTCCTGGCGGTCGCGCTCGGCGCGCGCGAGGACGTAGGCCGCGTACCCGCCGTCGTACTGGTGGACCGCCCCGTCGGCGACCTCCCACGTCTGCGTGCAGACCGCGTCGAGGAACCAGCGGTCGTGGGTGACGACGACGAGCGAGCCCCGCCGGGCCGCGAGGTGCTGCGCCAGCCAGGCGACCCCCTCGACGTCGAGGTGGTTCGTCGGCTCGTCGAGCAGCAGCAGTTCCGGGCCGTCGAGCAGCAGGCGCGCCAGCGCGATGCGGCGCCGCTCGCCGCCCGACAGCGGCGCGATCTCGGTGTCGAGGCCCTGCGCGAAGCGCCGCAGCTCGACGCCGCCGAGCAGCCCGTGGAGCACGCCGCGGAACGCGGCGTCGCCCGCCCACTCGTGCTCGGCGCGGTCGCCGACGAGCTCGTCGCGGATCGTGCGGTGAGCCGCGAGGTCGTCCTCCTGGGCGATGAGCGCGACGTCGAGCCCTCCCGCGCGCGTCACCTGGCCGGCGTCGGGCTCCTCGAGCCCCGCGACCAGCCGCAGCAGCGTCGACTTGCCGTCGCCGTTGCGACCCACGATCCCGATACGGTCGCCCGCGGCGACGCCGAGCGTGACGTCGCGCAGCACCGAGCGGCTGCCGTAGCCCTTGTCGACCGCCTTGAGGTTTACGAGGTTGCGCGCGGGGGCGCTCATCGGCCGAGCGTGCGGAGCAGCTCGCGGGCGCGGCCCTGCAACGGCTCCAGCAGCTCGCGCACCTCGGCCAGGCCGGCGCGCAGCTCCCGATCGCCGACCTCGACGGGGAGCATCGAGTCCTGCAGATCGGCGATCTCGGCGCCGGCGCGGACGATCGCGTGCACCGCCCGGTCGATCGCCGCGCGGGCGTCCTCGCCGGGGACGGCGGGCTGCGCGAACGCCCGGCCGGGCAGGCCGGCGCGCTCGGCGAACGCGGCGTGAATCCGCTGGGCGCGGCCGTAGGCGGTCTGCGCCGGACGGAACAGGCGCTCCTCCAGCTCGTCGCCCTTGTGCTCGTCGAGCAGCTCGTAGGCGGCGCCGAGCGCGGCGAGGGCGAGCCCGATCGAGCCGATGGCCTCCGCCACCGTGTCGAGCAGCTGCTGCCGCGCCTCGGCGGTGGTGTAGGCCATGGGCGAGAGGCTAGTGGGCCTCGGCGCGCCGGCTCGACTGCCAGACTGCCGGCATGCGCCGCGCCGTCGCCGTCCTCCCGCTCCTGCTCCTGATCCACGCTCACGAGGCGTTCGCCGCCGCGGGCGGCGGCTCGTCGGGCTTCGGCGGCGGCGGCGGAGGAGGCGGAGGCGGGGGGTTCTCGGGCGGCGGCGGGGGCGGAACCGGCGCCGGGGGCGCGGGCGGTGCCGTGATGATCCTGCTCGTCGTGCTCGCCGTCCTGGTCCTGCTCGCGGTCGGCCTGCTGCGCGAGCGGCGGCGGCGCCGCCGCCGGGACGCGCGCGCCGTGGAGGCGCGCGCCGCTGCGCTCGAGGCCAGCGAGGACGACGCCGCCTTCGACCCCGACCACGTCGCGGAGGAGGCCGAGCGCATCTTCCGCGCGGTGCAGGATGCGTGGTCCGAGAACGACCGCGCCCGGCTGGCGACGCTCTGCGGGGCGGACCTGCTGGTCGAGTGGGAGCGGCGCCTGGACGACTTCGCCCGCAAGGGCTGGCGCAACGTGGTGACCATCGAAGGCAGGCCCGAGGTGCACCAGGTCGGCGTCGTCAACCGGGAGGACGACGACGAGGACCGGGTCGTCGTGCTCGTCGAGGCCCGGCTGACCGACGTCGTCGTGGACCGCGACGGGCGCACGATCAAGCGCAACGACTCGAGCTCGGCGACCGTGCATCTGCGCGAGTACTGGACGCTGGCCAAGCGCGACGGGCGCTGGACGCTGCGCTCGATCGAGCAGCTCGGCGAGGGCGACCACCATCTGGAGTCGCCGCTCGTCGCGTCGCACTGGTCCGACGACCGGGTCCGCGACGAGGCGGTCATCGAGTCGGCGGTCGCCGAGGCCGCGCCCGACGGCACCGACGTCGCGGGGCTCGTGGACCTCGACTTCGCCGGCGACGGCGAGCGCGCGGCGCTCGACCTGAGCCTCGTGGACGGGCGCTTCGCGCCGCAGGTGCTCGAGACGAGCGCGCGACGGGCGGTCTCCGCCTGGGCGGAGGCGGTCGACGGCGAGGACGAGCCGCTGCTGGAGGTCGCGCGGCCGGAGGCGGTCGCGGCGCTGCTGTACCCGCGGGGCGGCGACACGGTGCGGCGGGTGGTCCGCGGCCCGCGCGTGGAGCGCATGACGCTCGTCTCGCTCGACGCGGAGTCCGATCCGCCGCGGATGCTCGTCGAGCTCGCGCTCGGCGGCCGGCGCTACCTGGAGGACCGCGACACGGCGGCGGTGCTCGAGGGCTCGCGCGAGGGCGTGGCCCGCTGGACGGAGCGCTGGACCTTCGTGCTCGACGGCACCGACGACACGCCGTGGGTCGTGGGTGCGGCGACCGACGCGCCGGTCCCGGGCTGACCGGCTCCGCACGGCGCGCCGATCGGGTGCACGTAGGACTCGGGCGCGACCCGCTGCGCATCGGGATCGAGCGCGAGCTGCCCGCCGAGGGCGACGCGCCGCGCGCCGAGCATGCGCCGGGCGCGCATCGTGCCCCTGGCAACCCGCGTCCGCCGGCGGTAGGTTGCGCGCATGCGCCTGCACCCCGTCGCCGTGCTCGCCGCCGCGGCCCTGAGCGCCGCGGCCGTCACCGCCGGGGCGGGCGCCTCCGCGGCGCGGGACGGCGCTTCTGCCGCGGCCCGGGACTCCGAGCCGACCGCCCGCGTCGCGCAGCAGCGCATCACGGCCAAGGGCGTGGGCGGGGTGAAGGTCGGCGCCCGCTTCGCGACGCTGCGCAAGCGCGGCCTCCTCGGGCGCATGCGCCCCGGATGCGAGCTGGCCGGACCGGACACCCGCAGCGCGCGCCTGCGCGCCCCGCTCCAGGGCGCCGTCGACCTGACGCGGACCAGGCCCCGGAGGGTGCGGACGATCGCCGTGAGCGGTGGAGCCACGGCGCGCGGCGTCGGCATCGGCGCCACCCGCGCGCAGGTCCGCTCGGCGTTCCCGAAGGTCCGCTTCGACCGCCGCACCGAGGAGGTCTTCGGCCTGACGCTCGCGAGGGTCCCGCGCGACGGCGGCGGCCGGATCCAGCTCGCGATCGACACGGAGACCCGGCGCGTGACGCTCATAGGCGTGCCGTTCATCCCGTTCTGCGAGTAGTGGAGCGGCGCGCGCGCCTGCAGCTTCGGTAGATCTCAGGCGGTGCCCGACCGGATAGCCGAGCTGCTGTTGACCGAGCGGCGATCGACAAGCTCGGCGCACGCCTGATCTCGGTCGAGGAGGTCCAGCAGCTCGTTCGCAACGCGAGCGTCACGGTCCGCAACCCGCGCAGCGGCCGGTCGGACAAGCGCCGGCTGGTGATCGGCCGGACGGACGGCGGCCGTACGCTGACGCTGGTGGTCGAGGGAACAAGCGATCCCACGACGTGGTTGACCGTCACGGGCTGGGAGGCGACGCCGCCTGAGCGTAGACTGCTGAGAGCGTGATGCCAGTGGATCCGTGGACCGACTCCGACCCGCAGCCTGGTGATTTCGACGCCGACCTGCTGCATGCCGAGCCCCGTTATGTCGAGGCCCATGCCGCGAACCCCAACGCGAAGCTGACGATCGTCGTCGGCATCGAGGACGAGGACGCCAAGCGCCTTCAGCGCCTGGCTGCCGAGCGCCATCAACGTCCCGGCGAGGTCATCTCCTCGCTGTTGCGTAGCGCCTGAGGCGATCGACCTCGGTCGGCCGGGTGTGGCGGATCCGCGTCGATCGTCGAGATGTGGGACCGAGCGGCGTCGTCGAGCGGCGCCCGTCCGTCACGCGAGCGCGACGCCCGCGGCGGTGCAGGCGACGCCCACGACCAGGACGCCCGCGGCGGCGACCGGGCGGCGGCGGGCGAACAGGGCGGCGGAGGCGAACAGCGCCCCGACCACCGCGGCCGGGACGATCACGCACACGAGCGCGATCAGATAGCCCGCGACGATCACGCGCGGCGCCAGCTCGG
>JANJUA010000076.1 GCA_024710825.1 Solirubrobacteraceae bacterium | reverse complement strand
GTTGATGGTGCCGATCCGCGGCAGGTCGCGCGGCCGGCGGCCCGCCGCCGCCAGCGGCTCTCCGATCCCGACGGTGGCGACCACGCACACCGCGCCGCGGTCGCGCCGCACGCCCGCTCTGACGTCGGCCGCGGTCAGCATCCCGATCGTCTCGCCGGGGTCCAGCCCGCGCGCCGCGGCCGCCTCGCGCAGGTGAGCCTCGGGGTCGAGCCGGGCGTAGTCGTGGCCGACCTGCACGTTGAGCCAGTGGCGCGCCGTCACGACGCCGCCGTTGAGCACCGCGCTGGACAGGCACCGACGTGGGGCGTCGAAGGTGGCGAGCAGAGCGTCGTCGGGCCAGGCGAGCCGGATCATGCGCGCACCACCGTCACCGGGGCGCGGTCGTGCTCGCCGGTCAGCGGGCAGGTGCCGTGGTCGGCGGCGACGGTCAGCGGACCGCCGCGCTCGGCGAGCGGCGCGAGCAGCTCGCGGTCGACCGCCTCGAGCGCCGCGATCTTCTGCGCCTGGTCGCGACGGTGGGCGGCCTCGTCGGGACCGCCGACGTGGACCACGACGCGGCTCGCGCCCCGGACGGCGTCCAGCGCGGCGCGCGCCTTGGCGGCGAGGTCGGTGTCGACGTCCCCGGTAGCGCCGTCCGGGATGACGATGCGGGCGCCGAGCAGCCGCGCGCAGCCGGCCGCCGCCCCCGCCGCGGCGACCACGACCGTCCGCTCGTCCAGCACGCGCGGCAGGGTCGTCCCGGCGTCCCACACCCGCAGCCGGCCACGAGATGCGAGTTCCGTCGACCTGTCCGACAGAGCTCGCATCTCGTCGAGCAGCAGGCGGTGGCCTCGGGTGTGGACGGCGCCCACAGCCGACGCCACCGCGCGGGCCTCGTCCGCGCTCGCCCGCGTGCCGTCCTCGCGCAGCACGTCGGCGCGGAGCGGCGTCGATCCCGGCCGCACCGCCACCCCGTAGGCCGCCGCGTCGACCCAGCCCCGCCCGACCGGCGCGGACGGCGTGTGCCCGAGCAGGACGGGGATCCCGGTCTCGCTCCCGGCCGGAAGGTGCGGCGGCGTGACGGCGACCCGCGTCGTCGAGCCGGAGGCCGCGAGCGCGTCCAGCACCGGCATTCGCGCGCGCCGCAGCGAGCCGGCGCCGTCGGGCGCTCCGTCGAGGATGACGAGGATCTCGACCGCGGTCACGTGAGCGCCCCGGTCAGGGTCGGCAGCCCGGCCGGCGAGCCGCCCTCGACGAGCGCGGCGATCGCGTCGAGGTCAGCATGCTGCTCGACGAGGTCGCCGAGCCGGTCGAGCTGGCGCTCGCGCACCTCCGCGTAGGGCACCGTCCCGGGCTCCCAGTCGCGTCCGCGCCGCTCCGCGACCCAGCGCAGCAGCCCTCGGCGCACCGCGTCGCCCTCGAGCAGGCCGTGCCAGGACGTGCCGAGCACCGCGCCCACCACGCAGCCCTCGTCGGCGCCGATCAGCGCCTCGCCGCCATGGCGCGACACCCGCCCGTGGCGGATCTCGTACCCGGTGGCCGCGGCGCCCGCGAGCGGCACGGTGCCGGCGACGTGGCGCAGCAGCTTCTCGGTGGCCATCTCCGTCCGCACGGGCAGCACGCTCAGGCCCGGCACCTCGCCCCGCCCGCTCTCGACCTCGTCGACGATCCGCTCCCCGAGCAGCTGGTAGCCGCCGCAGATGCCGAGCAGCGGCGCGCCCGCGCGCGCTCGCCGGACCAGCGCCTCGGAGAGCCCGTCCGCCCGCAGCCGCTCCAGGTCCTCGACCGTCGCCTTCGTCCCCGGCACCACGACGAGATCCGCCCGCTCGACGTCCGCCGCGCTGCGGGTGAAGCGCACCCGCACGCCCGGCTCGGCGGCGAGCGCGTCCACGTCGGTGAAGTTGCTCATCCAGCGCAGCCGGACGATCGCGACGTCGAGCGAGTCGGCGCCGGCCGCGTCCTCGGGCGCGGCCGCCTCCAGCGCCAGCGAGTCCTCGAGATCGACCATCCGCCCTTCGAGGAACGGCAGCACCCCGAGGACGGGCCGGCCGGTGAGGGCCCGGAGGCGGTCGAGGCCCGGGGCGAGAATCGCCGGGTCGCCGCGGAACTTGTTGACGACGAAGCCCGCGATCAGCGCCTGGTCGTCGGGCTCGAGCAGCGCGAGCGAGCCGTAGAACGCGGCGAGGACGCCGCCCCGGTCGATGTCGCCGACGACCACGACGGGCAGGTCCGCCGCGCGCGCCAGTCCGAGGTTCGCCAGGTCGGCCTCGCGCAGGTTGATCTCCGCGGGGCTGCCCGCGCCCTCGCAGACGACGACGTCGAAGCGCGAGCGCAGGTCCGCCAGCGCGCCCAGGGTCGCCTCGCGCAGCACCGGGTCGGGGCGCAGGTAGGAGCGGGCCTCGGCGTGCGGGCGGCCGCGCAGGAGCACCTGGCTGCGGCGCTCGCCCGACGGCTTGACGAGCACTGGGTTCATCGCCGCCTCAGGGACCACACCGGCGGCGGCCGCCTGCATAGCCTGCGCGCGGCCGATCTCGCGGCCGTCCGGGGTCACCGCCGAGTTCAGCGACATGTTCTGGGCCTTGAACGGCGCCACGCGGACGCCGCGCCGGCGCAGCCAGCGGCAGAGGCCGGCGACGACGAGGCTCTTGCCGGCGTCGGACGCCGTCCCGCAGACGAGCAGCGCGCCTCTCACGGGCCGGCTGTCGGCGAGGCTGCGGCGGAAGCGGGCACGGGCGCTGAGACCCTAGCGAGCCGCTCGACCGCGGGCATTCGTAGACTCGGAGCGTGACCTCCGACGAGATTCGCGAGACCTACCTGTCGTTCTTCGCCGAGCGCGACCATCGGCGGCTGCGGTCCGCGTCGCTGGTCCCCGCGTCGTTCGACCCGTCGGTGCTCCTGACCACCGCGGGCATGCACCCGCTCAAGCCCTACTTCCTCGGCCAGGAGCGCCCGCCGCATCATCGCCTCGCGAGCTGTCAGAAGGTGTTCCGCACCCCCGACATCGACGTCGTCGGCACCACCACGCGCCACCTCACGTTCTTCGAGATGCTCGGCAACTTCTCGATCGGCGACTACTTCAAGCAGGGCGCCGTCGAGCTCGCCTGGGAGCTGTCGCTCGAGGGCTTCGGGTTCGATCCGGAGAAGATCTGGATCACCGTCTTCGAGGGCGACGACGAGCTCGGCCTCGGGCCGGACGAGGAGGCGATCGCGGCGTGGGAGGCGGTCGGGGTCCCGCGCGAGCGGATCGTGCTCTGCCCGCGCAGCGAGAACTTCTGGCAGGCCGGCCCGATCGGCCCCTGCGGTCCGTGCAGCGAGCTGTACTACGACCGCGGCCTGGACTGGGGCACCGCCGACGACCTGCCCGGCGGCGAGAACGAGCGCTTCCTGGAGTACTGGAACCTGGTCTTCATGCAGTTCGACCAGGATCCGCCGGGGACGCTCGCGCCGCTGCCGGCGCCGAGCATCGACACCGGCCTCGGGCTGAACCGGATGGCGTTGATCAAGCAGGGCGTGCCGACGATCTTCGAGACCGACCAGTTCGCG
>JANJUA010000346.1 GCA_024710825.1 Solirubrobacteraceae bacterium | reverse complement strand
GAGATCGTCGTGCACGAGGGCGAGAAGGTGCCGGTTGGCACCACGATCGCCCGCATCGGCGGCGGGATCCTCGAGCCGGAGCCGCCGCGCTCTGACGGAGAGCACACGCCGCCGCCTCCGGTCACGCCGGACGCCGGCGGTGGGGCGCCGCCGTCACCGCCGTCCGCGCCCTCCGGCGGTCGCCGTCGCGTCACCCCGCTGGCGCGCCGCGTCGCCGCCGGCCTCGGCGTCGACCTCGACTCCGTGCGCGGCACAGGCCCCTCCGGCGCCGTGGTCCGCGCCGACGTCGAGGCTGCCGCCGCGGGCCGAGGCCCCGCGCCGGGGCGCTCCGGTTCCGCCGGGGCCGACCGGCGCTCTGAGCGCCAGGCGACGATGCGCGATGCCATCGCCTCGTTGATGGCGCGCTCCAAGCGCGAGGTCCCGCACTACTACCTCGAGCGGGCGATCGACCTGACGCCGGCCCTTGAACACCTCGACGTCCTCAACGCCGAGCGACCGGCCGCTCGGCGACTGCTGCCCGCGGCGATGCTGCTGCGCGCCACGGCGCTCGCGGCGCACGACGCACCTGCGCTCAACGGGCACTGGGTCGACGGGGTGCTGCGCAGCTCCGACCGCGTCCACCTCGGCGTGGCGGTCGCGCTGCGCGGCGGCGGCGTCGTCGCACCCGCCATCCATGACGCCGATCGACTCGGCCTCGACGACCTCATGGCCGCCCTGCGGGACCTCACCGCGCGCGTCCGCGGGGGGCGGCTGCGCGGTGGCGAGCTGACCGACGCCACCATCACGGTGACGCAGCTCGGCGATCGCGGTGCCGACCTCGTCCATGGGGTGGTGTTCCTGCCGCAGGTCGCACTCGTCGGCTTCGGCCGCGTGGCCGAGCGGCCGTGGGCACTGGACGGCATGGTCGGCGCCCGGCGTACGGTGACGGCGACGCTCGCCGCCGATCACCGCGCCAGCGACGGCCATGCGGGCAGCCTGCTGCTCGAGGTCCTCGCAGAGCGGCTGGCGGTTCCGGAGGGGCTGCTGTGACACCTTCCGAAGCGACTGCCCTGGTCGTACGCCTGCTCGGCGAGATCGCGCCCGACACCGACCCCTCGTCGCTCGCGGGTGACGCCGATCTCCAGCGGTCGCTCGACCTCGACTCGATGGACATCGTCAACCTCGTGGCCGCGCTCAGCGAGGAAACCGGCCGCGAGATCCCCGACCGTGACGCCCGCGCGTTGCGAACGCTCGACCGCTGGTCGGCCTATCTCGCCGCAGCTTCCTGACGGACGTCCGCACATCGCCGTGACATCCACGCGGCCTCGATGGACGGATGCGTCGTTACGTCATGAGGTCGTGCTCGATCACCCAATCGACGAGCTCGGCCCGGGTCGTGCGGCCGAGCTTCTGCTGGATGTGAGCGCGATGCGTCTCGACGGTCCTCGCGCTGAGGAAGAGCCGCTCTCCGACCTCGGCGTTCGTATGGCCGCGCGCCCGCAGGACCAGGACCTCCAGCTCGCGGTCGGTCAGATCGCCCGGACGTCCCTCGGGCGCCGGCGGCGCTGCGACGAGCATGCCGCCGAGGCGCGGGTTGAGGTAGGTCTCACCGCGGGCGGCTGCGCGGACCGCCTGGACGAGCTCTTCGTCGACTGAGTCCTTGAGCACGAAGCCGGATGCCCCGGTCTGCAGCGCCTGGCGCGCGAACTCCGGCTCGGCCTGCATCGTCAGCACCACGATCGCGGTCTCCGGCACATCGGAGCGAAGCTGGGGGATCATCGGCAGGCTGGACTGCTCGCCCAGGTTGAGGTCGAGGACGAGGACGTCGGGCCGGATGGCCCGAACCTTGCGCCCGGCCTCTGAGACGTCGCCGGCCTCGGCGATGATCTCGATCCCACCCGCCTGCTCCAGGACGAGGCGCAGCCCGCTGCGAACCACCGCATGGTCGTCGACGAGGACGGTCCTGATGGCGGGCGATTCCTGGCTCATCCTCACGCTCCCGTTCCGAGCGCGCCGCCGCCGGCCGCGTCTCCCGCTCTCTGTGCCGTCCGGCCCGCCGGGATCGCGACCGTCACCAGCGTCCCCCGCCCCGGTGCGGGCTCCACGGTGCACACACCGCCGGCGAGCTCAGCTCGCTCCCGCATCCCCACCAGTCCGAAGCCGTTCGGCGAGGGGCTCCCCTCGATGCCACGCCCGTCGTCGCGAACCGTCAGCTCGATCCAGCGCTCGCGCTCGACGATCGAGACCTGGACGCGGCTCGCGCGCGCGTGCTTGACGACGTTGCTCAGCGCCTCCTGCACGATCCGGTACAGCGTCTCCTCCAGGAGCGGCTCGTGGCGTTCTTCCGCGCCCCCGGCCTCGGGGTCGAGCTCGACGCGCAGCGAGACGTCGAGGCCGCTGACGCCGGCGACGCGTCGGACCAGTCCCCGGAGCGCCGCCTCGATCCCCAGGTCGTCCAGCGCCGCCGGCCGCAGGTCGGTGATGAGGCGTCGGAGACCGGTGATGCCCTCGTCGAGCTGCTCGATCGTCGCTCGCAAGGCGCGGGCGGCCGTGCTGGAGCCCAGGCTGCGCTCGACCTGCACGAGCCGCATCTTCACGCTCGCCATCTGCTGGAGGGTGTCGTCGTGGAGCTCTCGAGCCCAGCGCGTCCGCTCGTGCTCGGCGGCTTCGATGCTCCGGTGCAGCTTCTGCTCGGCGACGTTCTGCGCCGTCGCGACGGCGGTGGCGGCGCTCGCGGCGAATGCCTCCAGCAGCCGCTCGTCCTCGGCGGTGAACTCGTCGCCATCCCCGCGGTCATACGCGTTGAGCACGCCGACGGCGCGGCCACGGAAGATCATCGGCACGAAGAGGCCCGTCCGTGCCTCGACGTACGGCGCCAGCGCGTGGCGCAGCCGATGGGCGACGTCGCCAAGCCGCTCCGGTCGCCGCGCGCTGATCACCTGACCGCCTATCGAGCCGTCCAGCTCGAGCCGCGCTCCGGTCGGATCGCGTGCCACCTGACCAGCGACCGATTGGACGACGAGGTGTCCACCATCAACCAGCATGATGACGAGGCACCGCGCCTCGACGAGCGCGCGGGCGCGCTTGGCGACCACCTCCAAGACCCAAGACAGTTCGGTCTCGCCGCCGAGGGCCCGGGCGATCGTCGTGGTCGCCTCCAGCGCGCGCAGGGCTCGTTCGACCTCGGTGCGCCGGCCCTGCTCGTTCGCGTAGGACCGGGCGTTGTCGATCGCGATCCCGGCCCACCCCGCGAGCAGGACCATGAGCTCCTCGTCGGCCTCGTCGAAGGCATCCGAGCCCTGCTTGTCGGTGAGGTAGAGGTTGCCGTACGCCTCCCCGCGGATGAGCACGGGCACGCCGAGGAAGCTGCGCATGTGGGGATGACCGGCGGGGAAGCCGTACGAGCGCGGATGCGCGCCTACGTCGTGGAGCCGGAGGGGTCGGGGATCGTCGATCAGCACACCGAGCACGCCGCGACCGCGCGGCAGGTCCCCGATCGCCTGGTGGGTCTCGGCGTCGATGCCGTCGGTCAGGAAGCGCTCGAGATCCCGCCGCCGGTGATCGAGGATCCCCAGGGCGGCATATTGAGCCCCGGTGAGCTCGCGCCCGAGCTCCAAGACACGCTGCAGGACAGCCTCCAGGTCGAGGTCGGCGACGAGAACCTGACCGACCTCGAGGACCCGCCGGAGGCGACGTTCGTCGAGCATGCGCTCCGCCCACTGTACGCCAGCCGCCGTGTCAGCAGCTCTGAACGCCTCGACTTCGACTTCGCCGGTCGCGATCGGCCGCTCCGACGAGACGCGCGACGGTGCGGTCGATGTGCTCATGGCTCTACGTGCTTCTCCGCAGGTCGCAGCGGAGGCAACCCCGATGGTGCACGCGGCACCGAGGCCTACGGTCGTGTCATGTCAGGACGCATGAGCTTCAAGGGTCTGGACGTTCCGGTGCGAGACCTCATGCGGCCGGGGGTGGTGACGATCGGCGAGCGCGCCTCGCTCGAGCAGGCGCGGCGAGCGCTGCTCAGCCATGGCGTCCACGCGGTGCTCGTCGTCGGAGCCGGTGGCGCATCCCGCGGTTGGGTCATGGCTCGTGGCGTGCTCGCACGGGCAGGCGACGACCCGGCGCTCGTGACGGCCGGCCAGGTCGTCTGCGAGCCGGTCGTGCGGATCTCGCCGATGGCCACGGGCGCAGAGGCCGCGCGGATGCTCGTCGAGCACCGCGTCAGCCGGCTCATCGTCGCCCGGACGGACGCCGAGCCTCCCGAGGGAGTCATCGGCGAGCTCGACCTGCTCGCCGCCACGGGCGAGCCGCGCTACGCGTAGTCGGGTCGGGCGGGAAGGGAGAACGCGCCATGCGCGACAGAGCGGATGAGTGGGTGCTCGGGTGGGACGACTTCGACCCGTCGCAAGAGGGTCTGAGGGAGACCCTGTGCACGACCGGCAACGGCTACTTCGCGACTCGCGGAGCGGCGCCCGAGGCCGTCGCCGACGCCGTGCACTATCCGGGGACCTACGCCGCCGGGATCTTCAACCGGCTCACCTCCACCGTCGAAGGGCGTGCCCTCGAGCACGAGAGCCTCGTCAACCTCCCGAACTGGCTGCCGCTGACCTTTCGTGTCGAGGGCGGTCCGTGGTTCCGGCTGGCCGACGTGGAGGTCGAGCGCTATCGGCAGCAGCTCGATCTGCGCAACGGCGTGCTCACTCGGCGGATCGCCGTTCGCGACCGGAGCCGACGCCGGACCGTGATCGTCCAGCGACGCTTCACCA
>JANJUA010000381.1 GCA_024710825.1 Solirubrobacteraceae bacterium | reverse complement strand
GGCGGGGGGAGCACGGTCAAGATCGGCGGGCTCATCCCGTTCACGGGCATCGAGACGCACAACGGCCTGGCCATGAAGTACGGCATCGAGATGGCCGCCAGCGAGATCAACGAGGCCGGCGGCTTGGGCGGCAGCAAGGTGGAGCTGTTCCTCAAGGACACCGGCGGCGCGGTGGACCAGGGCGCGGAGCGAACGCAGGAGCTCATCACGCAGGACCGCGTCGAGCTCATCCAGGGCACGCTGCCGTCGAACGTCCGCGCGGCGGTCTTCGACATCACCACGAAGGCCGACGTCCCGTTCATGAACCCGACGTTCTTCGAGGGCGGGCTGTGCGCGCCGACGTTCTTCAGCACCGGCGCGCCCCCCAACATGACCATCGACCCGCTGGCCCAGTACGCGATCGACAACGTCGGCAAGACGTTCTTCTTCATCGGCTCCGACTACGTCTGGGGCACCGGCTCGATCAAGGCCGCGACCGCGGCGGTCGAGAAGGCCGGCGGCAAGGTCGTCGGGGCACCGCTGTTCGTGCCGTTCGGAACCACCGACTTCTCGGCCGAGATCCGCAAGATCCAGGCGGCCAAGCCGGACATCGTGTGGCCGTTCGTCGCCGGCCAGGACGGCGTCACGTTCCTCAAGCAGCTCGCCGATGCCGGCGTGCGCGACGAGGTCGAGATCGTCGCCGACTACATCGACGAGCTGGTGGTGCCGGCCCTGTCGCCCTCGATCGCGGAGGGGATCGTCAACTGCTCCACGTACTTCATGGCGGTCGACAACCCGGCCAACCAGAAGTTCCTGACCGACATGCGGGCCGAGTACGGCTCCGACGCCAAGATCAGCAGCTTCGGCATGAACTTGTACAACAACATGAAGCTGCTCGAGGCCGCCGCCGACGGGGTCGACGGGTGGGACGGCGCCGAGATCCTCAAGCGCCTGGCCACGGCCCAGATCGACGGTCCGTCCGGTCGCGTGGCGATGCAGGCGGACTCGCAGTACGCCGCCCAGGACGTCTACATCGCCGTCGTGCAGAAGGACACGTCGTTCAAGGTCGTCGCGACCGAGAACGACGTCAAGCCTGACGCGCTGTGCACCGTGTGAGATGAGCCTCATCGCCACACGGGTCCTCGACGGGGTCACCCTCGCGGCGATCCTGGCGCTCATCGCGCTGGGGCTCGCGGTCATCTTCGGACTCATGAAGGTGATCAACCTCGCGCACGGTGACTTCTTCACCGCCGGGCTGTACGTCGTCGTCGGGCTGCAGCCGATCACGGGGTTCTGGGTGGCGGCCGCGCTCGCGGCCGTCATCGTCGGCGCCCTCGGTGCGGTGGTCCAGGGATCGGTGATCCGCTGGCTGTGGAGGCGCCCGCTGGAGACCCTGCTCGCCACATGGGGCGTAGGGATAGTCATCCGCGAGCTGTTGAAGCTGCTGTTCGGACCCGGATATCGGCAGGTGGGCGTACCGATGGACACGTTCGTGTCGATCGGCTCGTTCCACTACTCGCTCTACCGGTTGGTGCTGGTGGGGCTCGCCATCGCCCTGGCGGGGATCGTCGTGGTGACGATGTTCAAGACCCAGTTCGGGCTGCGCCTGCGGGCGGTCCTCGACGACCGCGAGATCGCCGCCACGTTCGGCGTCAGCCCCGAACGGGTGAACCTGATCGCCTTCGGCACCGGAGCCGGTCTCGCCGGCATCGCCGGAGCCCTCATGTCGCCGTTGGTGACGGTGTTCCCCGAGGCGGGCCTGGCCTTCCTGGCCAACGCCTTCTTCGTGGTGATCATCGGCGGCGCGGCGCGCATCGGCGGTGTGTTCGCGGGCGCGATCGTCATCGGCGCCGTCGCCACCATCGCCTCCGCCTACGTGAGCCCGCTGCTCTCCCAGGTGATCGTCCTCAGCATGGCGATCGTCGTCATGCGCTTCCGACCACAGGGCCTGTTCGCGACATGAGCACAGATACCGCCACGACCGCTCCGGGCCGGCCGCGCGGACTGCGCGCCCGTATCAGGACCCCGCGCGCACCGGCCCCCCGGAAGGGCGGCAGCGCCCTGACGAGCGGCCGCGCCGACGTGGTCATGCTCATCCTCGTCCTGCTGCTCCCCTGGGTGGTCAACAGCGACTACGTCACCGGGGTGACGACCAAGTACCTCAGCTTCGCGCTGCTGGCGATCAGCCTCGACATCCTGTGGGGCTATGCCGGCCTGGTGTCCTTCGGCCAGGGCGCCATCTTCGGCGTCGGCGCCTACGCGCTGGGCATCACGCTGCAGCACGTCGACGGCGTCGGCGGGACCTACCTGGGCCTGCTCGCCGCCGTCACCGTCTGCGTGCTCCTGGGGGTGGCGATGGGCTGGTTCCTCTTCAGCGGACGCGAGATCGTGGGCGGCTTCGGGTTCTCGATCGTGACGCTGGCGTTCGGGCTGATCCTGTCGCTCGTGGCGACATCCTGGGAGCCCGTCACCGGCGGCTCGAACGGCCTCTACGGCTACGCCATGCCGTCGATCGGCGTTCCCGGCCTGGAGCTGAGCGCGGACTCGGTGTGGGGCGCGTACTACGTCGTCGCCATCCTGGCGGTCGTCGTCTACGCGCTCGTGCGCTGGATCCTGGCCTCGGACGTGGGGCTCATCCTGCGCGCGAGCGCGCAGAACGAGGTTCGCACCGACGCCGTAGGGCACTCCGTCGCCCGCTACCGCACGCTGGCGCTCGGCCTCTCGGCCGGCGTGGCGGGCTTGGCGGGCGCTCTCTACACCCCGGCCGGCGTGGTGACGCCCAGCCTCATGACCCTGCAGTTCTCGACGCTGGCGATCATCTGGGTCGCGCTCGGCGGGCGCGGGACGCTGATCGGCCCGGTGCTCGGCGTGATCGCGCTGAGCTGGGGCCAGAACTACCTCAGCGGCGAGCTGCTGACGCTGTCGACGCTCGTCACCGGCGTGCTGCTGACGCTCATCGTGCTGCTCTGGCCCGACGGGCTCCTCGGGGGCGTGCGAACGCTCGGCCGGCGACTGAGGCGGCAGCGATGAGCGCCCTCGGAGCCCAGCCCATCCTCCGCGTCGAGGGCGTCGGCAAGCGCTACGGCGGCCTGCAGGCGCTCGAG
>JANJUA010000338.1 GCA_024710825.1 Solirubrobacteraceae bacterium | reverse complement strand
CTCGCCGATGCGCACGCGCGGATCGTACCCGCGCGTCGGATCCACGAGATGTGATTTCCGTCGACCCCTCCGGAGGAAATCGCATCTCGTGCGCGCGGGTACGATCCGCGCGTGCGCATCGCCGAGCGGATGACCGCCTGGTACTTCACGGGCCCGCTCGGGCACCTCGTCGCCGGCGTGGCGGACTGGACCGCGCTGCTCGGGCGCTGTCTCTGGGCCCGCGCCCGTGGGCGCGACCCTTGGGTCGGCTAGGCGGAGACCTTCTCCGGCTCGGGCTCGCCGAGCGGCGTGCCCCGCGGGTCGAGGTTCTGCACCATGTGCCCTTCGAGCGACACGTTGGGCAGGATCCGGTCCAGCCACCTCGGCAGCCACCAGGCGTGGTCGCCGAGCAGCGTCACCACCGCCGGGGCGATGATCAGGCGGACGATCAGCACGTCGATGAGGATCGCCAGGCCGAGGCCCAGGCCCATCATCTTCGCGATCACGTCCGGCTGCGTGACGAAGGCCAGGAACACCGAGGCCATGATCAGGCCGGCGAACAGGATGATCTTGCCGATCCGCGACATGCCGACGACCACGCTGGCCCGCGGCCGGTCGCCGTCGTTGTAGGCCTCGTGGATCCGCGAGAGCAGGAAGACGTTGTAGTCCATGCTCAGGCCGAACAGGATCGCGAACAGCATCACGGGGATGAACGACACGATCGGCACGCCGCTGTCGGCGCCGATCAGGCTCGCGCCGATGCCCTCCTGGAAGACCGCCACGACCACGCCGAAGGCGGCGCCGATCGACAGCAGGTTGAAGACGGCCGACACGAGCGGGATCCACAGCGAGCGGAACGCGGCGACGAGCAGCAGCACGGAGAGCCCGATCACCACGCCGATGAACACCGGCAGGCGCGAGGAGACCTTGTCGGAGAAGTCCTCGAAGCCGGCCGTGTTGCCGCCGACGTAGACCTGCAGAGCCGTCCCCTCGGTCGCGGCCGGGATCACGTCGCCGCGCAGGCGGTCGAGCAGGTCGCTGGTGGCCGCGTCCTGCGGCGCGGTCGTCGGAACGGCGAAGATCGTCGCCATCTCGCCGTCCTCGCTGACCATCGCGGGGGCGACCTGCGCCATGCCGGGCATCTCGCGCACGGCCTCCTCGAGCGCGCCGAGCTGCTCGTCGGTCTGCGGGGCGCCCTTCTCGATGTCCACCGCGAGCAGGAACGGGCCGTTGGAGCCGGGGCCGAACGCCTCGCTCTGGAGGTCGTAGGCGATGCGCTGCGTCTTGGACTCGGGCTGGTTGCCGTCGTCGGGCTGCCCGAGGCGCATCTGGGTGACGGGGAAGGCGAAGATCAGCAGCACGACGACGCCGGCGGCGATCGACAGCCACGGCCGCGCCGTGACGATCTCGCCCCAGCGCGCGAAGCCGGGCGCCGGGCGGACGTGAGCGGGCTTCTTGGGCCGCAGCCCGCGCTTGAACGCGCCGATCATGATCGGCAGGACGGTGAGCGCGGAGACGACGACCGCGGCGATGGCGATAGCGGCGGCCAGCCCGAGCTTGCCGATGAAGGGGATGCCGATGACGAGCAGGCCGGCGATCGCCACCATGACGATCAGGCCCGCGGCCACGACCGCCGCGCCCGAGGTGGCGAGCGACTTCGCGGCCGCGTCGCGCATGCTGTCGCCCGCCGCCACCTGCTCTCGGTAGCGGCCGATGATGAGCAGCGCGTAGTCGATCCCGGCGCCGAGCCCGAGCATCATCGCGATCACGCTCGCGAACGCGGGCAGCCCGAGCGGCTTGGCGAGCGCCACCAGCAGGATCTGGCCGACCATCACGCCGAGCAGGGCGCCGATGATCGTGGCGCCCATCGCGGCGAACGAGCGGAAGAGGACGGTCAGGAGGACGATCGCGATCGCCACGCCGATGAGCTCGCCGATCGGCGCCTCCTGCTCGGAGGCGAGGTCGACGACGATGCCGCGCATGGAGACGTCGACGCCGCCGGCCTCGGCGGTGCGGGCGGCCTCCTCGAGCGCCTCGCCATCGGACTTCTCGAGGTCCATCGGATCGGTGCTGTAGCGGACGTCCGCGGAGGCGATCCGGCCGTCGCGGGACATCACGCCGCCCTCGGCGAACGGGTCCGAGACCGCCACGACGCCGGGAAGCTCCGAAACCTCGACCAGCGCGCCCTCGATCGCCTCGCGCCGATCGGGCTGGTCGAGCTCGCCGTCGGTGACGCTGAAGACCACCGTGGAGTCGGCGCCGGCGAACGCCGGGCTGTGCGCCTTGAACAGGTCGAGCGCCTGCTGGGACTCCGTCCCCGGGATGTTGAAGTCGTCGGCGGCCTCGCCACCCGCGCCGGCGGCGCCCATGAGCAGCGCCAGGACGACGAGCGCGGCGAGGAGGCTGCGGATCCAGTGGGTCGTGATCGCACGGGCCATGCGCGCGAGAAGCGAGGACATCGAGAGGTCTCCGAGGGCGGGGAGGCGGGCGGGTCGGTACGGCGGCGGGTGCAAGGTACCAACCGAGCGGACGGACTACAAGCATTGCAGAATTTCATCGCTCGCGAGATTGCACCTCCTGCAACGAACTTGGTAGCTTTCTCCCCGTGACGACCTCGGCCGCCGTTTCGGAGCTGAGCCTCCGCGAGCGCAAGAAGCGCCGGACGCGCGCGACGATCGCGCGCGTCGCGCTCGAGCTCTTCGACCGGCAGGGATTCGCCCAGACGACGATCCCGCAGATCGCCGAGGCGGCCGACGTCTCGCCCCGCACCGTGTCGGCCTACTTCCCGGTCAAGGAGGAGCTCGCGTTCCCCGATCGCGAGGAGTTCCTCGGCGCGCTCGAGAGCCGGATCCGGCAGCGCGAGTCGGGGACCACGACGCTCGAGGTCCTGCGCGCCTGTATCGCCGACGAGCTGCCCGCCTGTGAGACGCGCGACGCTGAGATGCGCTGCCGGCGCAAGGTCGTCGAGTCCGACGAGGCGCTTCGCGCCTACGAGCGCGGAATGCTCGCCGAGGTCCAGGAGGTCATCGGAGCCGGGATCGCCATCGACCTCCACT
>JANJUA010000343.1 GCA_024710825.1 Solirubrobacteraceae bacterium | reverse complement strand
GATCGGCTCCCGCCGCATCCACTCCTCGATCTCCGCCTTGTCGCGATACAGGTCCGGGTCGTACATCGAGTGAGCGCGGAACCGGTAGGTCCGCAGCTCGAGGAACGCCGGGCCGCGGCCGCCGCGGATCATCTCGACCTGGCGGCGGGCGGCGTCCTCGACCGCCTCGACGTCCATGCCGTCGACCGGCCACGCCGGCACCGCGTAGGAAGCGGCCTTCAGGGCCAGGTCGGTCTCGGACTGGGAGCGCTCGAGCGCGGTGCCCATCGCGTAGAGGTTGTTCTCGCAGGCGAAGAGCACCGGCAGGCGCCAGAGCGCGGCGAGGTTCAGCGACTCGTGGAACTCGCCCTCGGCCATCGCCCCCTCCCCGAAGAAGCAGCACGTCACCCGCCGGCGGCCCTGCATCCGGTCGGCGAGCGCGAGCCCTACGGCCAGCGGCAGGCCGGCGCCGACGATCGCGTTGCCGCCGTAGAAGCGCCGGGCGGCGTCGAAGACGTGCATCGAGCCGCCGCGGCCGCGGCTGCAGCCGGCGGCCTTGCCGAACATCTCGGCCATCAAGGCGCGCGCCGGGACGCCCCGCGCCAGCGCGTGGCCGTGCTCCCGGTAGGTCGCCACGACCGCGTCGTCGTCGCTGAGCGCCTGCATGACCCCGGCCGCAACGGCCTCCTCGCCGATGTAGAGATGCACGAAGCCGCGGATCCTGCCCGCGCTGTAGAGCTCGGCACAGCGCTCCTCGAAGCGCCGGACACGCAACATCTCGCGCAACAGGTGCAGCGCATGATCGGCGTCCGTGCTCATCGGACCTGCTCGACGGTCGAGACGTCGCCCTCGGCGAGGCCGAGCTCGCGAGCGCGCACCAGGCGACGCAGCACCTTGCCGCTGCGGGTGTGCGGCAGGGCATCGGCAAACGCGATCGCCCGGGGCGCGACCGCCGGCCCGAGCCGGCGACGGGCGTGAGCCAGGAGCTCGCGACGCAGCGGCTCGCCGGCGTGATGGCCGGGCGTCAGCAGCACGTGGGCCTTGACCATCTGCCCGGCGACCGGATCGGGCACGCCGATCACCGCCGCCTCCGCGACGGCGGGGTGCTCCAACAGCGCGCTCTCGACCTCGAACGGCCCGACGAGGTGACCGGCGGACTTGATGACGTCATCGCCCCGCCCGACAAACCAGAAGTAGCCGTCGGCGTCTCGGCGCGCCAGGTCGCCGGATAGGTACCAGCCGCAGGCGAAGCAGCGCCGGTAGCGCTCTTGCTCTCCTAGGTAGCCGCGGAACATCGACGGCCACCCCGGGCGCAGCGCCAACTCGCCGACCAGGTTCGGGTCGTCGACTAGCTCGGCCTCGCCGCCCCGGACGACGGGGCGGCCCTCGTCGTCGCGGCGCACGAGCGCCACCTCGACGCCCGGCAGCGGGCGGCCCATCGAACCGGGCCTGATCGGCATCGACGCGTAGGTGGCGATCATGATCCCGCCGGTCTCCGTCTGCCACCAGTTGTCGTGGAACGGCAGGCCGAGCACATCACGCCCCCAGACGACCGCCTCCGGGTTCAGCGGCTCGCCGACGCTGGCGGCGAAGCGCACGGCCGACAGGTCGCGCCCACCGACCGCCTCGGCGCCGGCGCGCATGAGCATGCGGATCGCCGTCGGCGCCGTGTACCAGACCGTCACACGCTCGCGCTCGAGCGTCGCGTACCAGCGCTCCGCGTCAAGCTCCCCTTCGTCGACGATCATCGTGACACCCAGCGCGAGCGGCGCCACGATCCCGTAGGACGTCCCCGTCACCCACCCGGGATCGGCGGTGCACCAGAGGACATCGTCCGCGTGGAGGTCAAGCGCCAGGCGACCCGTCTCGCGATGCGCGACGACCGCTTCATGGACATGAACGGCGCCCTTGGGCGTGCCGGTCGTCCCGCTGGTGAAGTGCAGCAGCGCCATGTCGCCGGGCGCCGTCGGGCCGATGCGGTAGTCGCCCGGCTGGCGCGACAGGAGCCCGTCCAGCTCTCGGCCGGTGCGCAGCACGTGGCGTAGGCCCGGAAGCTCGTCGCGCAGCGGGGCGACCTTGCGCTCGTCGAGCGCCGGCGTGGTCACGAGCGCCCGAGCGTCACCGAGCTCCAGGCGCTGTCGGATCGGCTCCGGGCCGAACGCGGAGAACAGAGGGCAGAAGACCGCGCCGCGCTTGAGGGTGCCCAGCGCGGCGACGTAGAGCTCGGGGATCCGGCCGGTCAGGGCGAAGACGCGCTCGCCGCGCCGCACGCCCAGCTCCTCCAGCGCATGCGCGAAGCGGCTCGTCTGGACGGCCAGCTCGCCGTAGGAGATGTCCAGACGCTCGCCGCCGCACCCCAGCCAGCGGATCGCGGTCTTGTCGCGGAGCGGCCCGTCCGCGTGGCGGTCCACGCACTCGTGTGCGATGTTCAGGCCCTTTCCGCCGGGCAGTCCGTCGAGTCGCGCTCGGGCCTGCTCCCACGAGAAGGCGGCGCAGGCGGCCGCGTAGTCTTCGAGATTCGGCGCGACAGCCGGCGCCGCGGGCGGATCGATGACGTCGACGAGGCGGCTCACGACGCCGGTCAGCCGTTCCACAGCCGGCGCACGCCCGCCGGCAGGATCCCCATGACGTCGTCCAGCTCGCCGGCCGAGACGTGCCGGCGCAGGAGCCGGGCCACCGCCGCGACGGCCAGCGACGCCTGGGTGTCGCCCGCGTCGCCCCGCAGCTCGCTCTCGACCCGCCTCAGGAAGCTCTCGGCATCGCGGTATCCGGCCGGTGTGGAGCTGGGGTCCCAGCCCTCGTAGTAGATGCCGCGTACGAGCTCAGGCA
>JANJUA010000305.1 GCA_024710825.1 Solirubrobacteraceae bacterium | reverse complement strand
CGCCAGCTTCGGCAGCAGCGCGCAGAACACCCGCGCGCACGTCTCCGCATCGGCGAGGGCGCGATGCGTCGCCTCCACCTCGATCCCCAGCGACTCGGCCAGCGGCGCGAGCTTGCGCTGCCGGGCCAGAGGCGCGAACCGGCGCGCCAGCGCGACGGTGCACAGCGCGGGCGGGTCGGGCCAGCGCAGCCCCGCGCGCTCACACGCCTGCGCGAGCACGCGCCGGTCGAAGCTCGCGTTGTGCGCGACGAGGACGCGCCCCTCGAGCTGCTCGACGAGGTCGGCGAGGACGATCTCCGCCTCGGGCGCCTCGTCGAGCATGCCCTGCGTGATGCCGGTCAGCCGCTGGACGCCGCGCGAGAGCGGCGCCCGAACCGAGCACAGCGAGGCGAAGCGGTCGTGCAGCTCGCCGCCGCCGACCAGCACCGCGCCGACCTCGGTCAGCTCGCAGCGCTCTCCGGCGCAGCCGTTGGTCTCCGTGTCGACGGCGAGGAACTCGGCGGTGCGCAGCGGCTCGGCGAGAAGATCCATCGCCGCATGTCCTACGACATGCCCCCGACGGCTCGCACGCCGGCTTGCGGACTCCCCCCCGACCGCCCGGCGGGTTACGATCGGCGACATCCCGCCCGACCTACTGGAGGGAGCACTCCATGCCGACGTTCGCAGACCAGGAGCTGGACCGCCTCGAGGAGGAGCGTGAGGCGTGGAGCGACTACCGCGACTCGCTCGCCGAGTTGGACGGCCGCGAGTACGAGCAGGCCGAGGAGGAGGCCTGGGAGGTGCTTCAGCGTCGGCTCGCCGAGCTGGCCGGCTGACGCCAGCGTTCATTTGGGTTAGGGTTCCGCCCCGGACCTGGAGAGGATGCCCCGCCCGAAGAGAGCTCCCGCTGCGCTGATCGCCGCCGTCGCCGTCGCGGCGCTGGCCGTCGCGAGCTGCGGAGGCGAGGGCCGCTCGTACGACAACCAGCCGCGACCGCCGGCCGAGATCACCGTCGGGGTGTCGATCAACAAGGACGAGATCTCGGTCTCGCCGCGCGCGTTCGGCGCGGGGCCGGTCAACCTCAAGATCGTCAACCAGACGGACCGCTCGCACCAGGTCGTGCTCGAGACCGAGGACGCCCCCCGCTCCGACGGCGCCGGCCTGCGCCAGGAGACGGGGCCGATCAACCCCGCGGGAACCGCGACGATCGCGGCGAACGTCGCCGAGGGCACCTATCGCGTGAGCGTCGACACCGAGGGCATCTCGCCCGCGACGCTCGACGTGGGCGACGAGCGGCCGTCGTCGCAACAGGACCTCCTGCTGCCGTAGGGCCGATGGCCCGGTCCCACCCAGCCGCCGCAGACGGCCGAGGCGTAGCCACAAGCGCCCCGCGGCCGTGCGCTGGGTAAGGTTGCGCCATGGCCGTGGACCTCACGCAAGTCAGCCGCATCGGGACCGAGCCCGGCGAGCTCCCGCGCACGATGGCCGCCTGGGTCATCCGCGAGGACCGCCTGGGCGAGCCGAAGCACGCGTTCCAGGTAGAGGAGATCGAGGTACCCGAGCCCGGCGCCTTCGAGGTCGTCGTCCGCGTCATGGCCGCCGGCGTGAACTTCAACAACGTCTGGGCGGCCCTCGGCGAGCCCGTGTCGGTCTTCGGCTACGGCGACCACCCCGAGCACGGCCACCACATCGGCGGCTCGGACGCCTCGGGCATCGTCTGGAAGGTCGGCGACGGCGTCACGCGCTGGAAGCCCGGCGACGAGGTCGTCGTGCACTGCAACCAGGCGTCCTACGAGGACCCCGAGGTCCACGGGCTCGACCCGCTCGCGGCTCCCAGCCAGCGGATCTGGGGCTACGAGACGACGTGGGGCTCGTTCGCGCAGTTCACGAAGGTCCAGGCGCAGCAGCTCCTGCCCCGCCCCCAGAACCTGACGTGGGAGGAGGCGGCCTCCTACGGGCTGACCTACTTCACCGCCTACCGGATGCTCCTGGACCAGGCGAAGCTCCAGGCGGGGCACCGGGTCCTCATCTGGGGCGCGGCGGGCGGGCTCGGCGTGTTCGCCACCCAGCTCTGCGCCGCGGCCGGCGCGGAGTCCGTCGGGGTCGTGTCGTCCGCCGAGAAGGGCGAGCTCGTCCGGCGCCTCGGCGCCACGGCGTACATCGACCGCAACGAGTTCGCGGGCATGATGCGCCGCGGCGGCGAGAGCCCCGCGGAGGAGAAGGCGCGCTTCAAGGTGTCGCGCGAGTTCTCCAAGCGCGTGGCCGACCTGCTCGGCGGTCCGCCCGACATCGTCTTCGAGCACGTCGGGAAGGCCACCTTCCCCACGTCCGTGCTCACCGTCAAGCCCTTCGGCAAGGTCGTGATCTGCGGCGCCACCTCGGGATACCAGCTGGACTTCGACGTCCGGTACCTGTGGATGCGCCAGAAGGAGATCATCGGCTCGCACTTCGCCAACGCGTGGGAGTGCACGAAGGCCAACCAGCTCATCGAGCAGTCCAGGATCCGCCCCGTCCTGTGGCGGACGATGGGCTTCGATCAGGTGGCGGAGGCCCACCAGCTCATGCACGACAACCAGCACCTCGGAAAGATCTCGATCCTCGTCGGCGCCGACGCAGAGGGCCAGGGCAAGACCCAGGACGGCCCCGGCGCGATCCATGCGGAGGTCGGTGCCTGATGGCCGCCGGCGTCGTTCACATCCCCTGGTACGCCACGGCGCTGCGCGCCGACGGCCTCACCGAGGCGCTCGAGAGGATCTCCCGCCTGGCCCTTCAGTACGGCGCGACCGACTACCGGCTGTACCGCAGCCGCGACGATCGCTACAAGCTGCTGCAGACCGCCACGTTCGAGTCCAAGCTCGACTGGGAGCGCTACTGGCAGGGCGAGGAGTTCATCTCGTTCCGCGTCAACCACTCGGGCTGGTATCAGGTGCCGGTCCTGTACGTGTGGCACGACCTGGTCGCGGGCGGCGCCGTCGCCGAGAACGCGGCGGACGAGGTCGCCGAGGGCGCGCAGGCCCGCTAGCGCGCGCCGCCGACGCTACGCCGCCGACGAGCGCTGCCGGCGCCGTCGGACGGCGACTGCGCGGACTCGATGTCCATGCGCATCCTCGTCAGCGACTGGCGGATCAGGCGCGAGACCTGCATCTGCGACACGCCGATGATCCGCGAGATCTCCGTCTGCGTGAGGTCCTCCTCGAAGCGCAGGCGCAGGATCTCGCGATCGCGGTCCGACAGGGTGTCCAAGGCCTCGTCGAGCATGACCCGGATCTCCGCCCGGCCGAGCTCGGGGTCGGCTCCGCCGAGCGACTCGGCGAGCGTCGAGTCCTCGCCGGCCGGCTCGTCGAACGAGCGGGTGCGGTGCGCCGCGGCCGACTGGATGGCGCTGAGCGTGTCCTCGAGCGAGGCGTCGATCGCGTGCGCGATCTCCTCGACGGTGGGCGAGCGGCCCTTCTGGTTGGTGAGCTCGTCGCGGGCCTTGGCGACCTTGAGCTGGAGCTCCTGCGTGCCGCGGGGCACGTGCAGCGCCCACGTCCGATCCCGGAAGTGGCGCTTGATCTCGCCCAGCACGGTCGGGGTCGCGTACGAGGAGAAGCGGACCTCGTGCGTGACGTCGAAGCCGTCGATCGCCTTCATGATCCCGATGCAGGCGACCTGGACGAGGTCGTCGAGCGGCTCGCCCCGTCCCGCGTAGCGGCCGGCGAGCGCGCGCGCCAGCGGCAGCATCTCCTCGGCCAGCTGGTCGCGGGCGCTCGTGTCGCCGCCCTCGTGGTAGCGCTTGAGCAGGATCCGCTCCCGCGCGGCGCGCGCCGCCGGCGTCGTTGGCCCGTCCCCCATGGGGCTCATCATGCCTGTTCCAGCGGGGCCATCGTCAACCCGGCGTCGCGCAGGAGCTCCCAGTACAGCTCGGCGAGCTCCTTGTGACCGGTGAAGACGATCGCCTGGCCGGTGTGGTGGATGCGGTCGGCGATGCGGTAGCCCTGGTCCACGTCGATGCCCGGGATCGTCCGCGCGAGGGTGTGCGCGACGTGGTCGAACGTGTTGTGGTCGTCGTTGCGGACGATCACCCGCCAGCTCCCGCCCAGGCCGGTGCCCGGGCCGCCCACCCGCGGGCGCTCGATGGTCTCCGGCATCGTGTGGATCCTAACGGCCTTCGCGCTTGGCCCAATAGCGCTGAAGGCCCAGCCAGCACTGGTCGACCGGTGCCGCCTGGACCAGCGCTGCGGCCGTCTCCGCGTCGGTGCGCGCGGCGACCCAGGCGCCGTGCTCGGCCACCCACGCGTCCTGGTCGAGCTCCCGCGCCGGCAGCGCCCACGTGTCGATCCACAGCCGCACGCCGTCGAGCTGCGCCGTGACGTCCTCGTAGGAGCCGAAGTGCGTGATCGCGAGCCGATCCGCGTCCCACGCCGCCAGCCTGTCCAGCGACTCCGCCCACGCCTCGAGGTCGATGTCCGGCGGCGGCGTGGGCGCCTGCACCGGGGCGTCGCCGATGCGCACGCCCGCGGTGTCGCCGGCGAAGATCGTCCCGCTCGGCTCGTGCAGATAGCAGACGTGGTGCGAGGCGTGCCCTGGGGTCTCGGCGACCTGGAAGTCGCCGAGGCGCCCCTCCTCCAGCACCCGGATGCGGTCCTCGGGGACCGGGCGGATCTCGCCCCACAGGCGTTCCATGTCGTCGCCGTAGAGCCGCGTGGCGCTGTCGAGCAGCCGCGACGGATCCGCCATGTGCCTGGCGCCGCGGCGATGCACCCAGACCTCGGTGTCGGGCCAGCGCTCGATCAGCGACCCGGTCGCCCCGGCGTGGTCGAGGTGGATGTGCGTCAGCGCGATGACGCGCGGCACGTCGCCGTCGAGTCCGGCCAGCAGCGTGTCCAGGCAGGAGGCCGGGCCGGGGTCGACGAGCACGTCGCCGACGAGCCACGACCCGATGACGCGGGCACGGCCGAGGTGGTTGAGATCGATCAGGCGCATGAGAGAAGGATGTCCTGAAACGACCGTCCGGCGTCGCCACGCCACGTCCCGGGCTCGATCGCGCGCACGTCCACGCGCTCGCGGACCCAGCCCTCGTCGTAGGCGACGGCCTCCTCCGGAAGGCTCGGATCGGCGACCGCCACGGCCCCCTCCGGAGCGCGGAACGCGATCGCGGCGCGTCCCTCGCGCAGCGCGGCGCGCGAGCCGTCGTCGAGGAGGAAGAACGTGGCGAGCAGCCGCCCGCCCGGGCGCAGGACGCGCAGCGTCTCGGCGAGGTAGCGGTCGGCCTCGGGCGCGAGCAGGTGCGTGAGGACGCTCGTCATCACCGCGACGTCGAAGCTGTCGTCGGGGTACGGGAAGCGGAACGTGCTCGCGTCGCGCGGCCCGTCCGGGCGGTAGCGGGCGTTGCGCAGCTCCGCGACGTCGAAGCGGAAGCGGTCGGCCGGGTAGCGCGCGCGGCACCAGGCGATCGCGCGCTCGTCCACGTCGAACCCCGCGTAGGAGCCCCCGTCGAGGAAGCCGGCGAGCGGTCGGGCGATCCGGCCGATCCCGCAGCCGACGTCGAGGACGTCGTCGTCGGGCGTCAGGCCGGCCAGCGCGACGAGATGGCCGAGGAACTCGTCGCCGACGGCCGCGAAGTCCCCCTGGCCGACCGTCCCCCACAGCCGGCGCGGCGGGACCAGCGGATCGTGTCGGCCGCGTGCGCGGTCGAGGGCGTCCGCCGCGCGGAGCCTGAGGGCGGTGGCAGCGCGTCCCGGCAAGGCGTCCGACCATACAATCCAGCCATGAGCCACCGTCTGCCCGAGCCGGACCGGCCGTGGATGATGCGCACCTACGCGGGGCACTCCACGGCCGCGATGTCGAACGCGCTCTACCGCGGGAACCTGGCCAAGGGCCAGACGGGCCTCTCCGTAGCCTTCGACCTGCCGACGCAGACCGGCTACGACCCCGACGACCCGCTCGCCCACGGCGAGGTCGGGAAGGTCGGCGTGCCGGTCGCCCACCTCGGCGACATGCGGGCGCTGATGGACGGCATCCCGCTCGGCGACATGAACACGTCGATGACGATCAACGCGACGGCGGCCTGGCTGCTGGCGCTCTACGTCGTCGCCGCCGAGGAGCAGAACGTCGAGGCCCGCTCGCTCCAGGGCACGACCCAGAACGACATCGTCAAGGAGTTCCTCGCCCGCGGGACGTACGCGTTCCCGCCCGGGCCCTCGATGCGGCTGATCGCCGACATGATCGCCTACACGGTCACCGAGGTCCCGAAGTGGAACCCGATCAACATCTGCAGCTACCACCTCCAGGAGGCGGGCGCCACGCCGGTCCAGGAGATCGCCTACGCGATGTCCAACGCGATCGCCGTGCTCGACGCCGTCGCCGAGCGCGTGCCCGCGGAGCGGATGGGCGCGGTCTTCTCGCGGATCTCGTTCTTCGTCAACGCCGGCGTGCGGTTCGTCGAGGAGCACGCGAAGCTGCGCGCGATGGGCGTCCTGTGGGAGGAGATCGGGCGCGAGCGCTACGGCATCGACGACGAGCGGGCGTTGCGCTTCCGCTACGGCGTGCAGGTCAACTCGCTGGGGTTGACCGAGCAGCAGCCCGAGAACAACGTCCAGCGCATCGTGCTGGAGGCGCTCGCGGTGACGCTCGGCCGCGACGCCCGCGCCCGCGCGATCCAGCTCCCCGCCTGGAACGAGGCGCTCGGCCTGCCGCGGCCGTGGGACCAGCAGTGGTCGCTGCGCATCCAGCAGGTGCTCGCCTACGAGACCGACCTCCTGGAGTACCCCGACCTCTTCGAGGGGTCGAAGGTGATGGACGGGCTCGTCGCCGAGCTGCTCGAGGGCGCGCGCGCCGAGCTCGCCGTCGTCGCCGAGCACGGCGGCGCCGTCGAGGCGGTCTCCTACATGAAGGCCGCGCTCGTCGACTCCCACCGGGACCGGATCCGGCGCATCGAGTCGGGCGAGCTGACCGTCGTGGGCATCAACAGGTACACCGAGTCGGAGCCGTCGCCGCTGGCGACCGGCGAGGACGGCGGCATCCTCACGGTCGACCCGGGCGTCGAGGCCGAGCAGCGGGCGGCGCTGCGCGCCTGGCGCGAGGCCCGCGACGCGAGCGCCGTGGACGCGGCGCTGGCCGAGCTGGCGCGGGTCGCCGGTAGCGACGAGAACATCATGGGCCCGACGCTGGCCTGCGCCCGCGCGGGCGTGACGACCGGCGAGTGGGCGCGGACCCTGCGCGAGGCGTTCGGCGAGTACCGGGCGCCGACCGGCGTCGGCGAGGCGACGGCGGGGGTCCGCGGATCCGGATCCGTCGAGCTCGACGTCGTGCGCGACGAGGTCGAGCGCGTCGGCGAGGCGCTCGGGCGCACGTTGAAGATCCTGGTCGGCAAGCCGGGGCTCGACGGACACTCCAACGGCGCCGAGCAGATCGCGGTGCGGGCGCGGGACGCGGGGATGGACGTCGTCTACGACGGCATCCGCCTGACGCCCGCGCAGATCGCGAAGTCGGCGCTCGACGAGGGCGTCCACGTCATCGGCCTGTCGATCCTGTCGGGCTCGCACCGGGAGCTGATCCCGACGGTGTTGGAGGCCCTGGCGGCGGCGGGCGTGGACGCGCCGGTGGTCGTCGGCGGCATCATCCCGGACGCCGACGTGGCGCCGCTGAAGGAGGCTGGCGTCGCGCGGATCTACACCCCGAAGGACTTCGAGCTGACGCGGATCATGCGAGACATCGTGGCCCTCGTCGCGGAGCGCAACGGCATCGCCGCGCCGGCGTGAGCGACGACGGCGCGGCGCTCGCCGGCCGGCTGCGGGGCGGCGACCTGACGGCGGCTCCGGCGGTCCTCAACCTGGTCGAGAACCGCTCGTCCGCGCGGCGCCCCGAGATCGACGCGCTGCTGCGCGGCGTCGCCCCCGCGGCGCTCGGCGGCGAGGCGCCCGGGCACGTCGTCGGGGTCACCGGGCCGCCCGGCGTGGGGAAGTCGACGCTGCTGAGCGCGCTCGTGGCCGCCTGGCGAGCGGCGGGGCGCAGCGTCGCCGTGCTCGCCGTCGACCCGTCCTCCAAGCGCTCCGGCGGCGCGCTGCTCGGCGACCGTGCCCGGATCGTCTACGACCCGGAGGACACCGCCGTCTTCATCCGCTCGACCGCGGCGGGCAGCCGCCTCGGGGGCCTGGCGCCGTCGACCCGCGCCGCCGCCGCCGCGCTGGCCGCCGCGTTCGACGTCGTCGTCATCGAGACGGTCGGTGTCGGCCAGTCGGAGACCGAGGTGGCCGAGGTGGCCGACACCGTCGCGGTGGTCGTCCAGCCCGGCTCGGGCGACGCGCTGCAGTTCATCAAGAGCGGGATCATGGAGGTCCCGGACGTGCTCGTCGTGACGAAGGCCGACCTCGGCCAGGTGGCGCTGCGTACGCGGCGCGACCTGTCGGCGGCGCTGCGCTCCCTCGGCGAGCGCGGGACGCCGGTCGTCGCGGTCTCCTCGATCGCCCCCGTGCAGGGCGTCGACGAGCTGATCGCGGCGCTCGACGAGCACCGGGCGGGCCTCGACGTCGCCGCCCGCCGCCTGGCCGCCCGGCGCGCGGGCGCGCTGGCCGACGTCGCCGCCGAGCACGGCGAGGCCGGGCTGCGGGCCGTCGGCGGGCGGCGCGGCGCCGAGCGCCTGCTGGCCCGGGAGGACGAGGGCGCCGACGTGCCGACGCTCGTGGCCGCCCTCGAGGCCGCCGCGCGGTAGCCTCGGCGCCATGAGCCTCGACCGCTGGCCCGCGCAGCTGGCCTTCATGGTGGCCGCCTTCGCCGTCACGACGCTGATCGCCGTCGGGCTCGGCGCGGCGAACCTCGGCACCGCCATGACGTTCGGCCAGCTGGCTTTCGCCGCGGCCTTCATGTACCTGATCGTCAAGCGCTGACGCCCTGCTCGGCGCGGGTTTCCCCGGATGCCGAC
>JANJUA010000270.1 GCA_024710825.1 Solirubrobacteraceae bacterium | reverse complement strand
GGCAGACCGGTCTCCTCTCGGACGGGCAGCGCGTCCATGTCCGCGCGCAGCATCACCGTGGGGCCCTCTCCGTTGGACAGCACGCCGACAACCCCGGTGCCGCCGACCCCGGTCGTGACCGACCAGCCGGCGACCCGCAGGCGCTCCGCCGCCCGGCCGGCGGTGCGGTGCGGTGCTCCCGCCGCGACAGCTCGGGGTGGGCGTGGAGGTCGCGGTAGAGGTCGTCGAGCCCGTCCATCGTCCGCGTGATACCCGACCGTGCCGACGCGCTCACCCGCGATCGGTCGCGCGTGTCCGCGGGCGGTTTGGGACATGCTTGTCGGCGATGGACGTCCCGCGCGGCTTCGACCCGACGCTGATCCTCGCGCTCAACCTCGCGGGCACGTTCGTCTTCGCCGTCAGCGGCGGACTCGCGGCGGTGCGCGCGCGCCTGGACCTCTTCGGGATCGTGTCGCTCGCCGCGGTCGTCGGGCTGGCGGGCGGGATCACCCGCGACCTGCTGATCGGCGCCCCGCCCGCCACGTTCCGCGACTGGCGCTACCTGGCCGCCGTCGGGGCGGCCGGGCTGCTGTCGTACTTTGCGACCCCGGCGCTCGAGCGCATCAAGCGCAGCGTGCTCGTCTTCGACGCCTTCGGGCTGGGGCTCTTCTGCGTGACCGGCGCGACGAAGGCCCTCGACTTCGGCCTCGGGCCGGTCCAGGCGGTCCTGCTCGGCGCGATCACCGGCATCGGGGGCGGCATGCTGCGCGACGTGCTGCTGCGCGAGGTCCCGACCGTCCTGCGGCACGAGCTCTACGCGATCCCGGCGCTGCTCGGCGCGAGCGTGCTGGTGGTGGCGCAGGAGAGCGGCAGCGCAAGTCCTGTGTTCCCGATCCTGGGCGTCACGGTGTGCGTGGGCGTGCGGCTCGCGGGGTTGCGCTACGGGGTCAACGTCCCGATAGCGCCCAGCGAGCGCGACCAGGACCGTCGGCGCGACTGACGCCGCTCCGGGCCTCGACGCTACTCGCACCTGCGGCGCAGGAGGAGCAGCCCGTCGCCCGGCCGCACGGTCGCGGCGACGGGGTCGAGCAGGTCGACCTCCTCGCCGTCGCGCGTCAGGACGAGCGGCACGGCCCCGTCCGCGAGCAGCGCGCGATGGGCGTCGGCGAAGAGGACGGGCGCCTCGGCGTCGCAGCGGACGGGCACGATGTCGATGGTGCGGTCGCGTGCGAGCGCCTGCTCGGCCTCCAGGCCGGCCCGCTCGGTGCACGACTGCAGCAGCGCCCGCGCGACGAGCTCGCCCCGGCTGATCACGCGGATCCGCGGGTCGGCCGCGCGGAGCCTCTGCGCCGGCTCGCTGGCGTCCAGCTCCACGACGATCGTCACCTCCGGCCGGGCGATGATCCGGGCCACCTTCAGGGCGATGAGCGTGGCGCGAGCGTGCACGCCGATCGCGTCGCTGCCGCCGTTGCTTCCGCCGAGCACGACGACGATCGCCGGCCGGGCCGCGTCGATAGCCGCCGCGAGCCGCTCGGTGTCGCGCGGGTCGCCGGTCAGCAGGCTCGAGGCCGGCACCCCCGGCGGGGCCTCGTCGAGCGTCGCCAGGACCGTCAGGTCCTCCGCGTCGGGCAGCTCCCGGAGCAGGTCGGCCCCGGCCTCGCTCCAGCCCACGATCAGCACGTGCCCGGGGTCCGGCGCGACGGGCGTGACCTCGAGCGCCGCGGCCGACGACGGGGGCGTCGTGGAGGCGTGATCGCGCCGCTCGCGCGCCCGCTCGGGGTTGTTGGCGAGCACCACGAGGCGGTCCCCGCCGGCGATCGACGTGTCGGGCGCCGGCGCGTAGCGCGCTTCGTCGCCGCGGACGAGCCCGAGCGGCACGGCGGCGGCGAAGCGCTCGAGCGTCGCGCCGAACGGGACGCCGACGAGGCCGTCGGCGTCGACGACGCACAGCCTCGAGTCGTTGACTCCCGACCCCACGCCCAGCACGCTGGGGTAGGCGGGCAGCGCGATGCCCATGGCGAGGATGGCGCCCAGGTTGCGGTCACCCGGCACCGCGTCGAAGGCGGCGGGCAGCGCGGGCCAGACGAGGTTCACGTTGTCGGCGCGCTCGACGTGGACGGCGACGAGCGGCGGCGGATCGGGGAGCTGCTCGGCGAGCGCCGACGCGGCCTCCAGCGAGGCCAGGTCCGCGACGTCGGGGTCGCCCGACGTCCCGCCCGCGATCACCACCGCCCCGGCGTCGGCGGCCCCCGCCGCGGCCAGCGCCGCGGGATCGAGCGCGGCGCCGATGCGCTCGACGAGGCGATAGGGACGCGTGGCGCGTTGCGGCGGCCCGTCGTCGCGTGACGGGCTCAACGTGACGACCGTGTCGAACGGCGGCTGCTCGGTGGCCTCCGCGAGGGCGTCGAGGAAGGCGTCGCGGACGTGGCCGGAGCCGATCACGAGCAGGTGGCCGGTCGTCGTCACGTGCGGCTGCGCGTCGCTCAGGCGCCGCAGACCGCGATCGACGCCGTCGGCCAGGACGGTGAACGCCACCCCGGCCAGGAAGATCAGGCCGGTGAAGACCTGGGTCACGCCGACGATCCGCTGCGCGGTGGTCTCGTCGTCGCCGAGCGAGCCCGGGTCGAAGAGATGCCGCAGCCCGCTCCAGAGAGCCATGCCGTAGCTCGACGACGCATCGGTGAGCGCCGCGACCGCGGCTGTGACGAGCCACACCACGACCACCATCGCCCCGAGGAGCGCGAGCCGACCGCCGGTGCTGCGAGCCGCGGCGGCGACGGCGAGGCGCACAGCCCACCCGGCCCGTCGTCCCGATGCTTCCGTGCGGGGCTGCATGGCGGAAGCTAACCAGAGGCGGCGGGCGGTCTGCTCTCGCGCTCGAGGCCGGTCAGCCTCGG
>JANJUA010000268.1 GCA_024710825.1 Solirubrobacteraceae bacterium | reverse complement strand
GCGACGGTCGTGATCGCGCTGGCGGGCATGGCGGTCATCGGGATCGGCTTCCTCACCACGATGGCGCTGGTGGCGGCCTCGACCGTGGCGCTGGCGGTGCTGATCGCGCTCACCCTGGTCCCGGCCCTGCTCGGCATCGTCGGGGAGCGGATGTGGTCGCGCGAGCCGAGCACGAGGGCCCGGCCCGCGATCCGCCCGAGCAGGCCGGGCCTCGCGAGCCGCTGGGCCGAGCTTCTCCTCCGGCGCCCGCGGCTCGTGGCCGGCGGCGCGGTGGTCGTCCTCGGGCTGGCCTCGGTGCCCGCCCTCGGCATGGATCTCGGGATGCCGTCCGGGGGGACCGACGCACGCGAGAGCGGCTCGCGGCAGAGCTACGACGCGATCACCCGCGGATTCGGCGAGGGCTACAACGCGCCGCTTCTCGTCGTCGTCCACCGCAAGGACGGCGGCCCCCTCGACCGATCCGACCTCGGCGCGATCGCCGCCGGCCTGCGGAAGACCGATCACGTCGCCTCGGCCGCCCCGATCGGCGCCGATCCGGAGCGCACCCTGACCCTGTTCACGGTGATCCCGGAGCACGGGCCCGACGACGAACGCACGGCTCGGCTGGTGCAGGCCCTCCGCGAACCCGACAGCCGGCTGGCCACCCTGGGCCAGGTCACCCTCGGGGTCACCGGCCTGACGGCAGTCAACATCGACATCACCGACCGCCTCGAAGCGACGCTCCCCGAGTACCTCACGATCATCGTCGGCCTCTCCCTGCTCCTGCTGCTGGTCGTCTTCCGCTCCGCGGTCGTTCCCGTCAAGGCCACCGCGGGCTTCCTGCTCAGCATCGCGGCGACCTTCGGCATCACGACCGCGGTGTTCCAGTGGGGCTGGCTGATCGGCCTGGTCGGCCTCGACACCGGCGGACCGCTGCTCAGCTTCCTGCCGATCATGGTCACCGGCATCCTCTACGGGCTCGCGATGGACTACGAGGTCTTCCTGGTCAGCTCCATGCGTGAGGCCCACGCGCAGGGCATGACGCCGCGACACGCCATCGTGCACGGGTTCGAGCATGCCGGCCGCGTCGTCACCGCCGCCGCGACGATCATGGTCTCGGTGTTCGCGGCCTTCGTCTTCAGCGACGACCCGACGATCAAGCAGTTCGGCTTCGCTCTGGCCGTCGGGGTGCTCATCGATGCGTTCCTCGTCCGGATGACCCTGGTCCCCGCGACGATGAGGCTGCTCGGAGACGGCGCATGGTGGCTGCCCGGATGGCTCGACCGACTCCTGCCCACCCTCGGCCTCGAAGGCGACTCCCAGGGCGTAGGGCACGCGCGCGCCCCGCGGCCCCGCCGGGCCCGGTCTATCTAAGGATCTCCGGCCGCGACGAACGCCGTGACGTCACCGCCGAGCTCGCCGGGCGCATCCGCTCCGCCCGCGTCGATCTCGTGGGCCCGAGGTCGTGGCCTTCTTGAAGCCCCGGCCCTGACCGCCGGCGGGAAGCAGCCTCACCGCTCACGCGCCGAGCGGCGACGGAGGGATGCGCGGATGACCGTGCACAGCCGGAAGCCGCATGGCGAGCTCGTCGGGGAAGCACCACGCCCAGTCCTCGCCGAGCTGGATCGAGCGCATGATCGGATGGCCGCTGGTCGCCGCGTGGGCGCTGGCATGACGCATGGGGGAGCTGTCGCAGCACCCGACCTGGCCGCACTCCAGGCAGATCCGCAGGTGCAGCCACCGCGTCCCGCCGGCCAGGCACTCGGCGCAGCCGTCGACCTCCTCCGGCAGCTCGGTCATCAGGACGTGGTCTAGGTGCGTGCACTCGCTGGCCATCGGGGGATCATCCCAGCCGGGGCGGCGCGGCCAGGGCGTCGCGCAGGAAGCCGCCGACCGCGCCGAGCACCGCCGGGCGCTCGAACAGGGGGTCCTCGTGGTCGGCCCCGCCGAGCAGCAGCAGGGTCGCCTCGGCGCCGGCGCCGGTCAGCGCCGCGTGCAAGGCGCGGCTCTGATCGACCGGGACGAGCCCGTCGGCGTCCCCGTGCACGAGCAGGAAGCGGGTCGAGCCCGCCCGCCCGGCCCAGTGCACGGGCGAGGCGTCGCGCGCGCGCCCCGGCACCTCGGGCGGAGGGGCGCCGAGCAGGCGTGTCTCGAAGGCGGGCTCCGGGACCCGTCCGTCCAGCACCGGCGGCAGCGGTGCGTCGATCCCGGGGCGGAACCGCGCGAGGGCGAGCAGGTCGGCCGGCGCGAAGAACGTGGCGACGGCGCGCAGCGCCGCGTCCTCGCCGGGCGCGAGGGCGGCGAGCAGCGCCAGGTGACCGCCCGCCGAGGCGCCCCAGGCTCCGATCGCGTCGGCGCGCAGCCGCAGGTCGCTCGCGTTGGCGCGCAGCCACCGTACGGCGGTCCGGACGTCGTGCAGCTGGGCGGGCCATCGCGCGACGTCCGTGAGGCGGTAGCTCACGCTCGCGACCGCGAGGCCCTGCTCGACGACCGGCTCGACGCGCTCGGCGAAGCGATCGCTCCGCCGGCCTACCGACCATCCGCCGCCGTGCAGGTACAGCACCGCGGGCAGCGGGTCGCCGGCGTCCGTCGGGCGGTGCAGATCCAGCTCGAGCGGCAGGCCGCCGATCCGGGCGTAGACGTGGGTCCGGCTGACGACGTCGGCCATGGTCCCGGAGCGTAGGTCACACGTCGGTGCGCCGGCCGACCGCAGCTACCCAGGTCGAAGCACGGGTAAG
>JANJUA010000227.1 GCA_024710825.1 Solirubrobacteraceae bacterium | reverse complement strand
GGCCCGCGACGTCGGCGCCGCCGAGGGGGTCATCGCGTCGGACGTGATCGCCGCGCTGCCGCGCGTCCGCTGACCGCCACGAGCGCCACGACGAGGGCCGCCAGGCCGAACGCGGCCGGCGCCTCCCACGCGCGCCCCGTCGCCCCGCCGGCGATCGCGCCGGCCAGGTAGGCGAGCCAGACCAACGCGGGCGTCACGGCCTGGCCGCCGCGCTCGCCGGCCACCCGGCGCATGATGCGGGTGAGCGTCCCAGTGACGAAGGTGGTCGTCACCCCGGGCACGCCCAGGTGCTCGGCGGCGGCGCTCTGGAGCCCGAGGGCGAGCGCGCCGAGCGCGATCAGCAGGTGGACGCCGGCCGGCTCCCACAGCGCCGCCGCCGTCGCCAGCACGATCGCCTCGGCGAGCACGACGGACGCGATCGCCGCGCCCCAGGTGCGGTCGCGCCCGCGCAGCGCGAGCGCCCCGAGCAGCACGCCGACGCAGAAGCCCGCGAGCGCCACGCCCGTCCGCGCCATCGCTGCGCCGTCCCACTGCCCGACCGCGATGCCGAGCAGCACGGTGTTGCCGGTCTGGTTGGCCACGAACACCTGGTCGAGACCGAGGAAGCTCGCGGCGTCCACGCAGCCGGCGGCCGCGGAGAGGGCGACGAGGCGGAGGTGGATGTAGGCTTCCGCGCCCATGCAGGTGCGAGAGATCATGGAGACGGACGTCCCCACCGTCGAGCCCGACCAGCCCGTCGAGGACGCCATCCGGCTGCTGCGCGAGAACGACATCCCGGGCGTCCCCGTCGTCAACGAGGGCGGGCGCTGCGTGGGGATCATCACCGACAACGACCTCGTCATCCCCGACGACCAGGGAGATCTGCATCTGCCGCACTACATCCAGCTCTTCGGCGGCGTCATCTACCTCGAGCCGCTCAAGCGCTTCGAGGACCGCGTCCGCAAGGCCTTCGCGTCGACCGTGGCCGACATGATGACCAAGGACCCGATCACGGTCGCGCCGGACGCCGACGTGGCCGAGGCCGCGCGGCTGATCGCCAGGCACCGCCACAACCGCCTACCGGTCGTCGAGCACGGTCGCTTCGTCGGGGTCGTCACGCGACTCGGCGTGCTCGAGGCCCTGCACGGGGAGGCCTGATGACGGGTCGGGCCGTCGCTCGCGTCGACCTGGCCGCCGTCGAGGCGAACGCCGCGCGGCTCCGCGGCGCCCTCACCGGCGGCGCGCAGCTGTGCGCGGTCGTGAAGGCGAACGGCTACGGCCACGGCGCCGCCGCCTGCGCGCGGGCCGCGCTGGCCGGCGGGGCGACCTGGCTGGCGGTGGCGACGGCCGACGAGGCCGCCGAGCTGCGCGCGGCGGGGATCGAGGGCCCGCGGATCCTCGTCGTGGGCGCGACGACCGACGAGGAGCTCGAGGTGGCGCTCGCGGCGCGGGCGGACGTCGCCGCCTCAACCCCGGAGGCGGTCGCGCGCGTCGCCGGCCGCGCGCCCGTCCACGTGAAGCTCGACACGGGGATGGGCCGGCTCGGGACGCGCGACACGGCGGTGGCCGACGCCGCGATCGAGGCGGCCGGCGACCGGCTGGCCGGGCTGTGGACGCACTTCGCCACCGCCGACGACCGCGAGAGCCCGTTCTTCGCCGAGCAGCTCGAGCGCTTCCGCGCGTGGGCCGCTCCGCATCGCGAGCGACGCCCCGAGCTGCTCGTGCACGCCGCCAACAGCGCCGCCACCCTGCGCGAGCCGGCGTCGCACTTCGACCTCGTCCGCTGCGGCGTCGCGCTCTACGGACTGGACCCGTTCGGCGAGGATCCGGCGAACGTCGGCCTGCGGCCGGCGCTCGAGCTGCGCTCCTACGTCGCCGAGCTCAAGCCGATCGCGCCGGGGGAGAGCGCGGGCTACGGGCGGCGCTTCGTCGCGACGCGCCCGACGTTCATCGCCACGCTGCCGATCGGCTACGGCGACGGCTGGCGGCGCGCGCTGACCAACAACGCCGACGTCGTCATCGGGGGGGAGCGCTACCCGCTCGTCGGCACGGTCTCGATGGACAACATCACGGTCGACGTGGGGCCGGAGCCTTCGGTGCGCCCCGGCGACCCGGCGATCCTCCTCGGCGCGGGGATCCTCGCCGAGGAGGTCGCGAGCCGGCTCGAGACCATCAACTACGAGGTGACGGTGGCGCTGATGCCCCGCGTGCGCCGCGACCACCATCGCGACGGGCGGCCGGTCGCGCCTTGAGCCGCCCCCTGGAGCTCGTGCGCGGGACGCTGGCGGGCGAACGGGCATGGATAGTGGGCGGCGTCGTGCGCGACCGTCTTCTGGGCCGCTCGCTCGACGACGTCGTCGACGTCGACGTCGCGCTCGACGGCGACCCGGCCCGGGCCGCGGAGGCGCTGGTGCGCGCGTCGGGCCGCGGGACCGCCCGCTTCTCGCTGTCGGACGCGTTCGGCACGTGGCGCGTGGTCGGCCCCGGCGGCGCCTGGCAGATCGACCTCACGCCGGTGCGCGGCGGCTCCATCGAGGCCGACCTCGCCCAGCGCGACCTCACGGTGAATGCGATGGCCGAGGCCGTCGGCGGCGACGGCGAGCTGCTCGACCCGCACGGCGGCGAGGCGGACCTGGCCGCGCGGCGCGCCCGGGCGGTGAGCGAGCGCGCCTTCGCCGACGACCCGCTGCGGACGCTTCGCGTCGCCCGCTTCGCCTGCGAGCTCGACCTGACCGTCGACCCGATCACGGCGGCGATGGCGCGCGCCCACGCCCGCGGACTCTCCGACGTGGCCGGCGAGCGCGTCTTCGCCGAGCTCAAGCGGATCGTGGCCGCGCCGCGCATCCGGGCCGGCCTGGCGCTCATGGAGGACCTCGGCGTCATGCAGGAGGTGCTGCCGGAGCTCACCGCGCTGCGCGGCGTCGAGCAGAACCGCTACCACCACCGCGACGTCTTCGGCCACACGCTCGAGGTGCTCGACGAGGCTCTGCGCATCGAGGCGGCGCCGGGGGAGGTCCTGGGCGCCGAGCACGCCGACGCGCTGCGCGCGCTGCTCGCCGAGCCGCTCGCCGACGGGCTCACGCGCGGCGACGGCCTGCGGCTCGGGGCGCTGCTGCACGATGCCGCCAAGCCGTTCACGCGGGTCGTCCGCGAGGACGGCGAGACGCTCGGGTTCCCGCGCCACGACGTCGAGGGAGAGCGGCTCGTGCGCGAGGCGCTCGGGCGGCTGAAGGCCAGCGAGCGCCTCCGCGCCCACGTCGGCGCCCTGACGCGCCACCACCTGCGCCTCGGCTTCCTCGTGCACGAGCAGCCGCTCACGCGCCGGGCGCTGTACCGCTACCTGACGGCGACCGAGCCGGTCGAGGTCGACGTGACGCTGCTGTCGGTCGCCGATCGCCTCGCCACCCGTGGGCGCAAGGCCGACGAGGCGATCGAGCGCCACGTCGGGCTCGCGCGCGAGCTGATCGGCGACACGCTCGCCTGGCGCGCGGGCGAGACGCGGCCGGAGCCGCTGGTCCGCGGCGACGAGCTGGC
>JANJUA010000325.1 GCA_024710825.1 Solirubrobacteraceae bacterium | reverse complement strand
GCACAGCCCGACAGACACCGCGCAGACTGCTCCGAGTCGTCCGCTCATGTTCGGATCCCCTCCCGTGGGTTGTCAACGGCCGGCCGGGCCGGCCGGCCGGGGCGAGATTAGCGGCCAACCGTGAGCGGTAGGCAGTGTAGGGAATCCGCGATTCAGCGTACTCGCGGCTCGCGGCGCGATCACGCCGCCGGCGCGTCGGTCGTCGCGCGGCCCTCGTCGACGGGATCGAGCGCCGGGGGATCGAGGCCGGCGGCGCGGTAGGCGTCCGGCCCGTCGAGCGTCTCGTGCTCCAGGAGGGCCCGGGTGAGGCCGTCGAGCCGCCCGCGCTCGCGCTCGAGCAGCAGCAGCACCTCGTGCTCCGCGTCGTCGACCAGGCGCCGCACCTCCTCGTCGACCATCCGCTGGGTGCCCTCCGAGGCCGGCGAGGCGCCCGGCAGCAACGCGCCGTCGGCGCGGCCGTCCGTCACGGCGATCGGCCCGATGGCCTCGCTCATGCCCCAGCGCCCCACCATGCCGCGCGCGATCTGCGTGAGCTGCTGGATGTCGGACTCGGCTCCCGTCGTGATCTCGCCGTAGACCAGGCGCTCCGCCGCCCGACCGCCCAGCGCCACCTTGATCCGCGCGATCAGCTCCTCGCGCCCGTAGCCGTAGCGGTCGGTGTCCGGGGTGGAGAGGGTGACGCCCAGCGCCTGGCCGCGCGGGATGATCGAGATCTTCCGCACCGGGTCGGCGCCCGGCGTGAGCATCCCCACGAGCGCGTGGCCGGACTCGTGGACAGCGGTCCGCTCGCGGTCGGCGGACGTCATCACGACCTGGCGCTCCGCGCCGAGGATGATCTTCTCGATGGCGTCGCCGAAGTCGGCGGCGGTCACCGCGCGGTTGCCCCGGCGCGCCGCGAACAGCGACGCCTCGTTGACCAGCAGCGCGATGTCCGCGCCGGTCATGCCCGGGGTCGACGCCGCGATCCGCTCGAGCTCCACGTCGTCGGCCAGCGGCACCTTGCGCGTGTGGATCTTCAGGATCTCCACCCGGCCGGGGCGGTCGGGCGGCTGGACCGCGATCCGGCGGTCGAAGCGCCCCGGGCGCAGCAGCGCCGGGTCGAGGATCTCCGGGCGGTTCGTCGCGGCGAGGACGATCACCGTCGTGCCGACCTCGAAGCCGTCCATCTCGGTGAGGATCTGGTTGAGCGTCTGCTCGCGCTCGTCGTGGCCGCCGCTGATGCCGCCGACGTTGCCCGAGCGCGAGCGGCCGATGGCGTCGAGCTCGTCGATGAACACGATCGAGGGCGCCGCCTCCTGCGCCTGCTTGAACAGGTCGCGAACGCGCGACGCGCCGACGCCGACGATCGCCTCGATGAACTCCGACGCCGACATCGAGAAGAACGCGGCGTCGGCCTCCCCCGCCACCGCACGCGCCAGCAGCGTCTTGCCGGTGCCGGGCGGCCCGTACAGCAGCACCCCGCGCGGGAGGCGGGCCCCGAGGCGCTCGTAGCGCTCCGGGTGCTTGAGCATGTCGACCACTTCGGCGAGCTCGTTCTCGACCTCGTCGATGCCGGCCACGTCGTCGAACGTCACGCGCTCGGCGTCGCTGCGCTGCACCCGGCGCGCCGTGGAGCGCCCGAAGCGGCCGAGCCCCGCGCCGGCCGCCTGGCGCCGCGCGATCCACACGAACGCGCCGATCAGCAGCAGGGTCGGCAGGAAGCCGAGCAGCAGCGTCCCGAGGATGTTGCGGCCGTCGTCGGGCCGCTCGGCGTTGACGACCACGTCGTTGTCGGCGAGCAGCCTCGTCAGCTCGTCGGTGGTGACGAACGTCGGCACCTGGGTCTCGAACTCCGTGACCTCGACCGGGTCGCCCTCCGGCGGGTCGTAGGTCGCCTTCTCCTTCAGCTCGCCCTGGATCGTCTCCTCCTGGGAGGAGATCGCCTGGACGTTGCCGTCGGCGACCTGCTGGGTGAAGAACGGCTGGTAGGGCACCTGCGCCCGCTCGGACGGCCGGCCGGTGATGAACGACAGGGCGAGGTTCAGGACGAGCAGCCCGAGCAGGAGCGCCAGCCAGGTGCGCATCCGGCCGGGGACCATCGGCGGCTTCGGCGGCGGTGGGGCGCCGCGCCCGTTCGACGACGGCTCGACCTTCCAACCGCGGCCTCCGTCCTGGCCCGCTCGATCGGGCGCGGAGGGCGGAGCCGTGGTCTTGGCGGCCATCGCCTCAGGGTAGTTGGCGCCCGGCGGTCGCCGGGCTCACTCCCATTCGATGGTTCCCGGGGGCTTGGACGTGATGTCGAGCACCACCCGGTTGACCTCGCGCAGCTCGTTGATCATCCGCGACGCGATCTGCTCGAGCAGGTCGTACGGCAGCCGCGCCCAGTCGGCGGTCATCGCGTCGTCGCTCGTCACCGCGCGGATGACGACGACGTAGCCGTAGGTGCGCTCGTCGCCCTGCACGCCGACCGTCCGCACGTCCGGCAGCACGCAGAACGACTGCCACAGCTCGCGGTACAGGCCGGCCTGGCGGATCTCGTCCTGGAGGATCGCGTCGGCGTCGCGCAGCACGTCCAGTCGCGCCTTCGTCGCCTCACCGCCGACGACGCGGATCGCGAGCCCGGGCCCGGGGAACGGCTGACGCCAGACGAGCCGCTCCGGCAGCCCCAGCTCGGCGCCCACCGCGCGCACCTCGTCCTTGAACAGCGCGCGCAGCGGCTCGACGAGCTCGAACTCGAGATCGTCCGGGAGCCCGCCCACGTTGTGGTGCGACTTGATCGTCGCCGCGCCCGTCCCGCCCCCCGACTCGATCACGTCGGAGTACAGCGTGCCCTGCACCAGGAACCTCGCCCCGGAGAGCTTCGCCGCCTCCTCCTCGAATACGCGGATGAACTCGGCGCCGATCGCCTTGCGCTTGGCCTCCGGATCGGTGACCCCGCGCAGCTTGGCCAGGAAGCGCTCCTCGGCGTCGACCGCGACGAGCGGCACCTTGAAGTGGTCGCGGAACGCGGAGATCACCTGGTCGCCCTCGTTCTTGCGCATCAGCCCGTGGTCGACGAAGACGCACGTGAGCTGGTCGCCGACCGCCCGGTGCACCAGCAGCGCCGCCACCGACGAGTCGACGCCGCCCGACAGGCCGCAGATCACCCGCCCGTCGCCGACCTGGGCGCGGATGCGCTCGAGCTGCTCCTCGACGATGCTCTCCGCGCTCCACTCGAGCGCGCAGCCGCAGATGTCCTCCAGGAACGTCGTCAGGATCTGCTGGCCGTACGGCGTGTGCACGACCTCCGGGTGGAACTGGATGCCGTAGATCCCCTGCTCGACCGACTCCAGCGCCGCGACCGGCGAGGCGGTCGACGAGGCCAGGGCGGTGAACCCGGGCGGGGGCGCGAACACCGTGTCGCGGTGCGACATCCAGCAGGTCTGCTCCTCGGGCGTGCCGGCCAGCAGCCGCCCCTGCTCGCGGACCGTCAGGTTCGAGCGGCCGAACTCGCCCACCTCGGCGGCCTCGACCCGGCCTCCGAGCTCCCGGACGATCAGCTGCATGCCGTAGCAGATGCCCAGCACGGGGATGCCGAGCTCGAGCAGCCGACGGTCGAGCCGCGGCGCGTTCTCGGCGTACACGGACGCCGGGCCGCCCGACAGGATCAGCCCCTTCGGCCGGCGCCGCCGGATCTCCTCCAGGTCGACGTGATGGGGCAGCAGCTCGCTGAAGACCCCGCACTCGCGCACGCGCCGCGCGATGAGCTGGGAGTACTGCCCGCCGAAGTCGAGCACCACCACCTCGTCGATCGCCCGCGGCGCCTCGACGTCGACCGCCGACTCGTCGACGAGCTCGGTCGCGGCGCGGGAGGCGGTGACGAGATGGTCCTGGCTCACGCCTCCTGCAGCGCCTTCTCGGCGTTGGCGCCGTTGCCGTTGGTCGGGTGCGCCTCGGCCGCGGCGCCGCGGGCGCCCATGCCCACCTGCTGCGCGGACTGGAGGTGCTTGCCCTCGGTCTGAAGCGCCGGGGCGACCATCAGCTCCGCCCGGTTGAACTCCGCGATGTCGCGGTAGCCGCACGTGGCCATCGAGGTCCGCAGGCCGCCCATGAGGTTGAACGTGCCGTCGTTCTCGCGCGCCGGCCCGATGAGGATGTCCTGGATCGAGCCGTTCTGCACCGTCTGGACGCGCGCGCCGCGCGGGAGCGTCGGGTGGAACGTCGCCATGCCCCAGTGGTAGCCGTGGCCGGGCGCCTCGTACGCGCGCGCCAGCGGCGATCCGATCATCGCGGCGTCCGCGCCGCAGGCGAAGGCCTTGGCGACGTCGCCGCCGTTGCGCATCCCGCCGTCGGCGATCACCTGGCAGTACTCGCCGGTCTCGAGCATGTGCTGCGAGCGGGCGGCCGCCACGTCGGCGATCGCCGTCGCCTGCGGAACGCCGATGCCGAGCACGCCGCGCGTCGTGCACGCCGCGCCGGGTCCGACGCCGACGAGCACGCCGGCCGCGCCCGTGCGCATGAGGTGCAGGCCCGTGTGGTAGCTCGCGCAGCCGCCGACGACGATGGGCACGGGCACCTCGCGGCAGAACTCCTTGAGGTTCAGCGGGGGCCGCGACTCGTCACGCGAGACGTGCTCCGCGGAGACGACCGTGCCCTGCACCACGAGGATGTCGAGGCCGGCGTCGAGCGCCAGCTCGTAGTGCTCGCGCACGCGCTGAGGGGTCAGCGAGGCGGCCGCGACGACCCCCTGCTCCTTGATCTCGCGGATCCGCTGGGCGATCAGCTCCGGGACGATCGGCGCCTGGTAGATCTCCTGCATCTCGCGCGTCGCGAGGTCCTTCGGCAGCCCGGCGATGCGCTGAAGCTGCTCGTCGGCGTCCTCGTAGCGGCACCAGATGCCCTCGAGGTTGAGGACGGCGAGACCGCCCAGCTTCCCGATGATCCCCGCCGTCTTCGGCGAGACCACCCCGTCCATCGCGGAGGCGAGCAGCGGCAGCTCGAAGCGGTAGTCGCCGAGCTTCCACGTGATGTCGACGTCGTCCGGATCCCGCGTGCGACGAGAAGGAACGATGGCGATGTCGTCGAATCCGTAGGCGCGGCGGGCTTTCTTCCCGCGGCCGATCTCTACTTCCATTGGGCGATCCTAGGGCTCGGAGCGGACGGTTCAGGAGGCCCGACGCAGGCTACCAACGGGCCGCGGCTAGCCGACCTCGGCGCCGGACTCCAACGAGACCAGCTCGACCTCCGGCAGCAGCCGGTCGACCTCGCGCGGATCGATGACCCCGGCGCCCAGCCGCTGAACGGACTCGGCGCCGCACGCGACGCCGAAGCGCAGGCACTCCTCGGGCGGCTTGCCGGAGTAGCGCGCGGCCACGTAGCCCGCGAGGAACGCGTCGCCCGACCCCACCGACGCGACCGGCTCGCGCGGCTCCACGCGGGCCTGCACGAGGTGCGGCCCGGTCTCGGTCGGGATCGACGCGAAGCAGCCGTTCTCGACGGTCATGATCGCCTCCTTCGCGCCGAGCCCGACCATCTCCCGGACGGCGATGACGCGGTCCTCGTCGTCGTTGAACTCGTGACCCACCAGCTCCTCGGCCTCGAGCACGTTCGGCGAGACGACGTCGGGCTCGGCGCGGACGGCCAGGCGCAGCGGCTCCCCGTCGGTGTCGACGACCGTCGTCAGGCCTTGCTTGCGCAGCTCCCGGATCAGCGACGCGTACGCATCCGGCTCGACGCCGGGCGGCAGCGAGCCGGCGAACACCACGACCTCCGCCCCCCGCGACAGGTACAGCAGCTTGTCGTGGAAGAGCTCCATCTCGCGCGACGTCACCGTCGCGCCGCGCTCGTTGACCTCGGTCTGCTCGCCCGTCGTCGGGTCGACCACCGACAGGTTCGTCCGCGACTCCTCGCGGATGCGGACGAAGTCCGTGAGGATCGACTCGTCGGTGAGCTGCTCGACGATCCGCGTCCCGGTCGGGCCGCCCGCGAACCCGGTCGCGATGACCGGCTGCCCCAGATGCTTGAGCGCCCGCGCGACGTTGACGCCCTTGCCGCCCGCCATCGTCTGGGTGTCCACGGTCCTGTGGCGCCGGCCGGGCCGGAAGTTCGGGACCGACAACGTCCGGTCGATCGCCGCGTTCAACGTGACCGTGATGATCATGCCGCCTCGGTACCTCCACGCCTCCTCGCCCGGGCCTGCCGGCGGCGTGTCCGCCGTCTGCGCCGGAGCGCGAGGTGGAGGCTACACCCCACGACGACCAGCAGGCCCAGCAACGCCGACGACAGCCACGCGCTCGGCAGCGCGCTCGAGACGCGGTCGCCGAGCGACGCCGCGGCCACGGCCTCGCTCGCGACCAGCGGCACGCGCGCCACCTCCTTGCCCCGGCGCGAGACGACGACGGTTCCCACGCGCTCGCCGGCGCGCAGCGCGCCGTCGATCTCCGCCGGGGCGCCGACCACCCGCACCTCCGCGTCCTCGCCTCGTCGCAACACGGTGCGCACGCGGCGGGCCGCGACGAGCTCGACCGTCTCGTCGCGATAGGCGAGCCGCGGCTCGGCCAGCGCCTCGCCCCGGCGGACCGGCGTCGCGAGCCGATAGCGCGCCAGGCCCCAGCGGAGCAGCTCGAGCGTGTCGGCGTCGCGCGCCGCCTCGCTCGGATCGCCGAGCACCGCCGAGACGACGCGCACGCCGCGGCGCTTCGCCGCGCCGACGAGGACGTATCCGGCCTGCGACGTGTGGCCGGTCTTGACGCCGTCGACCCACCCGACGGTGCGCACGAGCGTGTTGCGGTTGACCACCGTCCGGCGCCGGACCCCGGTGCCGACGACGGCGCTCTCGCGGTCGACCGTGCGGGCGAGGAACGGGTCGCGCAGGACCACCAGCGCCAGCTTGACGAGGTCGGCGGCGGTCGAGTGGTTGCGCGGGTCGTCCAGGCCGATGGGGTTGGCGAAGCGGGTGTCGCGCAGGCCGAGCTCGCGAGCCCGCCGGTTCATCATCCGCACGAACTCGCGCCGCGACCCGCCGACGCGGACTGCGAGCGTCGCGGCGGCGTCGTTGCCGGACGCGAGCAGCAGGCCCTCCAGGAGGTCGCGCACGCTCATCCGCTCCCCGGCGCGCAGGCCCATCAGCGACTCGACGGGGTTGGCCGGGTAGGCGACCGCCCGGAAGGTGTCGTCGAGATCGGCGTGCTCGCGCGTGACGAGCGCGGTCATGAGCTTCGTCGTCGAGGCGATCTGGCGACGCTCCGTGTCGGCGCGGCGATAGACGACGTCGCCGGTGTCGGGCTGGAAGAGGATCGCCGAGGGCGCCTGCGGCGAGGGGGCGCCCGGGGCCGTGGAGGCGCCGAGCAGCGCCGCGGCGAACGCCGCGAGGAGGACGACGAGGACCGATCTCACTGGTCTTCGTCGGTCCCGGTCGTGGAGGCCGCGGCCGGCGGCAGCTTGAGCCGCTGGCCGACCTGGAGCGCCTGCGGGTCGACCTCCGGGTTGAGCTCCTCGAGCTCCTCCACGGAGACGCCCGTCTTCTCGCTCACGGTGGTGAGGATGTCGCCGGGCTTGACCGTGTAGGTGCGGCGCTTGCGCTTGGGCTTCTCGTCATTGGCGTCGGTCGCGCCGGTCGTGGCGGAGCCGGTGCCGGACGTGCCCGTCGTCGAGGCGGGGGTCGACGTGCCGCCGTCCGGATCGGAGAGGCTCGACTGGACGACGAGGACGATCGCGACCAGAGCGCCCACCAGGGCGAGCGGCGCGAGGATGCGCGCGAAGCTGCGGCGGGCCATGGGGCGGGAAGCATAGCCGCCGCTTCCGCCATCCGATCGCGGATCGGTCCGCAGAAGCGGGGCTGACGGGCGCCGAAGCGACTGCCCCGGCGCCGCCGGCCTTCGAGGGTCGCTCAGCCCTTGACGGACTTCTTCAGACCGGAGCCGGCGGTGAACTTCGGCAGCTTCGCCGCGGCGATCTGGATCTTCTCCCCCGTACGGGGATGGACACCCTCACGGGCACCGCGCTCGGTCACGTGGAACTTCCCGAATCCGGAGAAGTTCACCTCGCCGCCGCGCTTGAGGGTGTCCTGGATGGTCTCGATCACCGCATCGACGGCCTTGCCGGCGTCGGTCTTGGCCAGGCCGGCCCGCTCTGCGATGTGATCGACGAACTCGGACTTCGTCACGGCTGATGCTCCTCCTTCGGATGCATGTGGTGAGCAGCGGTCGAAGCTAACAGTGGCTACGGACGCTTTACTCGATGGCAGCGCGGTTTTCGCGCTCTTTGCGGGTTTCGCGGCGGCGATTGTGTCGCCCCCGCCGGACGGCTGCCGCGCTGGAGCAGCACAATGGACCGGTGCCCCTACCCCGAATCGCCTGGCTCGTCACCGTCGCCGTCGCCGTCCTGACCGGCGTGATCGTGCTGCTCGAAGGCTACACGGGCTATGGCGTGCTCTCGTTCGTCGTCGCCCTCTCGGCGGCCATCAACCTGCGCTGAAGGACGGGCTCAGCCGTCGATCTCGGGCCCCGGGGTGGTGCGGCTCGAGGGCTCGATGTGGATGAGCACGTCGGCGTCGCCGAGGCGCCGACGGATCTCGTCCTGCAGCTCGTGCGCGGTCGCGTGAGCCTCCTCCAGGGTGGCGCCCGAGCGGAACTGGACGTGCATGTCGACCAGGTGCCGCGCGCCCGCGTGGCGGGCGCGCAGCTTGTGGAAGCCGACGACGCCGCGCGGGCCGAACGCGGCCACCGCGGCGCGGATCTCCGTGAGCTCGTCGTCCGGGAGCGCCTCGTCGACGAGCACCCGGCCTGAGCGCAGCACGAGCCGGACGCCGGTCCCGACGATCGCGCCCGCGACGAGCAGCGCGACGACCGGGTCCAGCCAGGCGGCGTCGGTGAGCTCGACGAGGACGAGGCCGACGAGCACACCGATCGAGGAGATGGCGTCGGTGCGCAGGTGGGCGGCGTCGCCCTCGAGCGCGGGCGAGCCGGTCTCGTCCGCGCGCCGCTGGAGCAGCGCCGAGACCGTGAGGTTGACGACGATCGTGATCGCGATGATCGCGATCCCGAAGCGGAGGTGCTGGATCTCCCCGCCGTCGACGAGTCGGCGGACGGCCTCGAACGCGATCACCGCCGAGCCGACGAGGATCAGCACCCCCTCGATCGCCGCGGCGAGGTTCTCGATCTTCTCGTGGCCGTACGGGTGGTTGGCGTCGGCCGGCTCGTCCGCCTTGCGGACGCTGACGTAGGCGATCACCGAGGCGACGAGGTCGATCACCGACTGCATCGCCTCGGCCAGCAGCGCGACCGAGCCCGTGACGATCCCCGCCACGAACTTCAGCAGGATGAGCAGGAAGTTGGAGGCGACCGACAGCGCCGCGGCGCGGCGCTTGACGGGCCCGAAGCCGTCCTCCTCCTCGGTCAGCCGGCGAGCCATGCCCGCAGGAGCCCGACCGCGCGGCCGCGGTGGCTGACGGCGTCCTTCTCGGCCGGCGTCAGCTCGGCCATGGTGCGGCCGGGGTGCTCGTCGGGGACGAACGCGGGGTCGTAGCCGAAGCCGCCCGCGCCGCGCGGCTCGGCGGCGAGCGTGCCGGTGCAGCGGCCCTCGAAGACGCGCTCGACGCCGGCGCGGGGGTCGACGTACGCGAGCGCGCACACGTACGCCAGCGGGCTGCCGGAGGGCGCCTCGCGCAGCAGCTTGGCGAGGTTCTCCTCGTCGGTGGCGTCCTCGCCGGCGTAGCGGGCCGAGCGGACGCCGGGGGCGCCGCCCAGCGCGGCGGACTCGATGCCGGAGTCGTCGGCGATCGCCGTGCGGCCGGTCGCCGCGGCGGCGGCGCGGGCCTTGCCGAGCGCGTTCTCGGCGAACGTCGTGCCGGTCTCGGGCGGCAGCTCGACGTCGCCGGGCAGCGGGTCGACGCCGTGGGGCGCCAGCAGCCCGTTCAGCTCGCGGACCTTGTGGTCGTTGCGGGTGGCGAGCAGCAGGCGCACGGTCACGCGGCCCGCGCGACCGCCTGCTCCTGCTCGGAGCGCAGCGCCTCGATGCCGATCGCCGCCAGCGCGAGCAGGTCGTCGAGGTGCGCGCGCGACAGCGGCGTGCGCTCCGCGGTGGCCTGGACCTCGACGAGCCCTCCGTCGCCGGTCATCACGACGTTGGCATCGACCTCGGCCGTGGAGTCCTCGCGGTAGTCGAGGTCGAGCACGGGCGTACCGTCGACGACCCCGCACGAGACCGCGGCGACCGTGGTCGTCAGCGGGCTGCGCTCGAGCTTGCCCTCGGCGACGAGGCGCCGGCAGGCGAGGTCGAGCGCCACGTAGGCGCCGGTGATCGAGGCGCAGCGGGTGCCGCCGTCGGCGGTCAGGACGTCGCAGTCCAGCCACACGGTGCGCTCGCCGAGGGCGGCGAAGTCGACCACGCCGCGCAGCGATCGGCCGATGAGGCGCTGGATCTCCACCGTGCGGCCGTCGGGCCGGCCCTTCGTCACGTCGCGCTGCTTGCGGTCGCCGGTGGAGGCGGGCAGCATGCCGTACTCGGCCGTGACCCAGCCGGTGCCGCGGCCGGCCATCCAGCGCGGGACGGACTCGTCGACGGACGCGGTGCAGATCACCCGCGTCTCGCCCTGGGTGATGAGCGCGGATCCCGTGGCGGAGGGCACGAAGCCGGGGTCGATGCGCGTCGGGCGCAGCCCGTCGGGGCCGCGGTCGTAGGACCGGGAAGTCATGCGTCGGCATGTTCCCAGGTCTCCGACCGCGGCCTCGGGCTACTTCCCCTTGATTCCCTCGATCGAGCTCTTCAGCTTGTCGAGCACCGCCCCGCCGATCTCCCCGCCGTCCACGCCGCCGCCGTAGGCGACGACGCCCGCGATCAGCCCCGCGATCAGCAGGATCAGCCCGACGTACTCCACCGTCCCCTGGCCGCGCTCCTGGCGCAGCCCCATCCACAGCCGGTAGACCATCGTGGTCTCCTTTCACTCGAACCGGGGCCGATGCTCACCGGCCGCGCGTCACCGATCCACACCCGTCCGTTACTTCTTACGCCCACATGCGCGCCCTCGTCGTCTCGAACATGCGCCCGGACGCCGGGCACCCGGGCCGCGGGGTGTTCGTGCGCGACCAGGTCGACGCGCTGCGCCGGCGCGACGGCCTCGCCGTCGACCTCGTCGAGGGCCGGCCCGGCGCGGGGGGCTACGTCGAGCTCGCCCGCGCGCTGCGCGGCCGCCGCGGCTACGACGTCGTCCACGCCCACTTCGGCCTCACGGGATACCCGGCGCTGGCCGTCCGCGGGGCCGCCCGCGCGATCACGCTGCACGGCACGGACGTCCGCCATCCCCGCAGCGGTCGGCTCACCCGGGCGGTGCTGCCGCGCTACGACCTCGTCGCGGCCGTGTCGGAGTCGCTGGCCCGGGAGCTCGGCCGCCCCGGGACACGGGTCCTCCCCTGCGGCATCAGCCTATCCCGGTTCCGCCCCGTGCCGCGTGCGCAGGCGCGCGCCCGCCTGGGCCTGGAGCCGAGCGAGCCGCTGCTGCTGCTGCCCTCCGACCCGGCGCGCCCGATCAAGCGCGCCGACCGCGCCCGCGAGCTGGCCGCGGACGCCGGGGTGCGGCTCGTCACCCTGGGCGCCGTCGCGCCCGAGGAGATGCCGCTGTGGGTCAACGCCGCGAGCGCGGTGCTCGTGCCCTCCGACGCGGAGGGCTTCGGCAACGCCGTGCTCGAGGCGCTCGCCTGCGACATCCCCGTGCTCGCCACGCCCGTGGGCGTGCATCCCGAGGCGCTCGACGGCATCGAAGGCGCCCTCTGCGCGCACTACGACCGCGCGGCCTGGGGCGCCGCGCTGGCGGCGCTGCTGGCCGCCGAGGACCGGCGCGTGGACGGCCGGGCGCGCGCGGAGCGCTGGAGCACGGACGCGATGGCGGCGCGCGTGGCCGCCGCGTGGGCCGAGATCACCGCAGCTTCCTGAGCCGAGCATCGTTCTAGGGTGTCCAAGATGCCGGGTCCCTTCTCGCGCCTGCGCCGCAACAGCGGCGACGAGCCCGCGCCCGCCGAGGCGACGGAGATCCTGCCCGCGGGCGAGACGACGGAGGTCACGGTCGTCCGAGAGCCCGCCGAGTCGGAGGGCTCCGCGGCCGCGGGTCCGTCCTCGGCCCCCGTGCCCGTCGGCTCCGTCGTCGCGGAAGACCCCACCGCCGCCTCCGGCGACCCGGCGGCTCCCCCGCCCGCCGGGGAGCCCGGCGCCTCCGAACGGCCCGACCGCGATCCCGGCTTCCTCGCGCGCGGCCGGCTGCGGCGCCGCCTGCGCTACGTCCGTCGGGCGCGCGAGGTCGCGCTGCGCGACCTGGGCGGCCTCGTCTTCGACCTGCACCGCTTCGGCCGCGACCGCGGCGACCTCGTCGAGCAGAAGCTCGGCGCCCTCAGCGTGCTCGACGGCGAGATGCGCGCCCTCGCCGACGCGCTCGACGCGCCCGACGACGTGACGGTCCTGCGCGAGCCCGGCCTCGCGAGCTGCCCACGCTGCGGCGCCCTGCGCGCCAGCGACGCCCGCTTCTGCTCCAGCTGCGGCCTGCCTCTCGGGAAGGGCGCCGCGATGCCGACCGCGCCGACCACGTCGGGCGCCGACCCCGCGGCCGACGAGCATCCGCCGACCGCGACGAGGTGGCACCTGCCGGCACCGCAGGCCGAGCAGGCCGCACCTCACCCGCCCGAGGGCGCCACGCCGCCCGCGCCCGCGTCCAGCGAAGCCCATGAGGACTCGACGCCGCCCACGCCCGGGAACGCCGAACCCTCCCCGCCCGAGCATGCGGCCCTCGAGGACGAGCGCCCCGCCACGAGCCAGTGAGCGCGCAAGAGCCCGCCCAGTCGACCGAGGACCAGGCGGCCCCCGCCCGGGAGCCGGCCTCGCCGGCGCGCTGCCCGCGCTGCGGCATCGAGCTGGCGGGCGGCCAGGAGTGGTGCCTGGAGTGCGGGACGGCGGCCCGCACGGTCATCGCCCCGCCGCCGAGCTGGCGCCTGCCGATCGCGCTCGTCGCCGTGGTCGTCGCGCTGTGCGGCACGGCGCTCGCGTGGGCCTTCGTCACGCTGACCGACAACGACGCCGACGTCCGGGCCGCCATGTCGGCCCCGACGACGGCCACGACCGCACCGACCGCCGCCCCGCCCGCCGCGGTCACCCCGCCCCCCGCCGCCACGCCGCCGGCCGACGAAGGCGCCGGGCCGCCCGCCGACGAGAGCGCCGATCCCGGCGCCGCACCGCCGCTCCCGTAGCCGCCACGCGCCCCGGCGTTCAGAGCGCGGGTCCGCGTCGCGAGGCGCCTCGCGCCCCACGAGATGCGATTTACGTCGGACAGATCGACGGAACTCGCATCTCGTCGACGGATCGCGCCGGTCGCGTCTCTGCCACATCCCGCGGCGACACTTCAGCCTCCGGCCAGCACCGGAGGGCGGTCGTCGGTCAGCGGCCGGCCCGGCTGCACCGGCACCGTCTCCTCGCCCAGCGAGCCCGCCGGCAGCCGGAGCACGCGCTCGACGTCGCGCAGGCAGCGGACGTCCAGCGACGGGTCCTCCCCCGCGACGAGGATCAGGTTGCGCACGCGCGAGCCGTCGCCGCCGGGCGCCGCGTCGTAGACGTCGACCCGCCCGAACGCCGTCCGCATCGTCGTCGCGACGTCGCGGGCCAGATCGCCCTCCGGCGCCGCGATCAGGTTGAGCGCCAGAGCCCCGCCGGACGCCACCCGCGCGGCCGCCTCGGCGAAGAACTCGCGCGTCAGCAGGTGCGGCGGGACGTGCTCGCTGCCGTAGGCGTCGAGCAGCACGAGGTCGTAGTCGACCCCCTCCCCCGCCAGGAAGCGCCGCCCGTCCGCCACGACGTACTCCACCCCCTCGCGCGGCGGGCCGAACCAGCGGTGCGCGACCTCGATCACGCCCGGGTCGACGTCCACGGCGGCGATCGCCGCGGACGGCTGCACCGCCCGCACCGACCGCACCATCGACCCTCCCCCCACCCCGATCATCGCCACGTCCGAGATCGCTCCGCGGACCGCGCACAGCGCGCGCTGCATCGCCCGCGTGTAGGTGAACACGAGCCGGTCGGGGTCGTCCAGGCGCTGCGCGGAGTGGCGCAGCGCCCCGATCCACAGCGTCCGCACGCCGCCGTCGTCGATCACGCGCAGGTGCGCGTACTCGGTGTCGCGCTCCTCGACCACCTCCTCGCCGCCGAGCGCCGTGCCGTCGATCGCGAGCGCCACCGCGACCGCCGCCACGCAGATCGCAACGGCCGCCGCGCGCACGCGAGCACCCGCACCCGCGCCGGCCTCGCCGGCGCCCAGCACGGCGACCGTCGCCGCCGGCACCGCCACGGCCGCCGCCGCCCCCGCCAGGACCCCCCTCGTCCCCAGGGCCTCGATGAGCCAGAACGTCGCCCCCAGCGCGCCCGCGATCGACCCGAGGCTGCCCGCCGCATAGACGTCCCCGGCCCGCCGGCCGCTGACCGCGACATCGGAGATCGCCAGCCGCGCCGCCACCGGGCTGGTCATGCCAAGCAGCACGCTCGGCGCCAGCAGCAGCACGAGCGAGCCCAGCAGCGCGCCCGAGCGCAGCCCCGGGACCCGGTCGACGAGCCACCCGGCGACCGGGTCGCCCCTCAGCGCCACCGCCAGGACGCCCGTCGCCCCCGCCACCAGCACGCCCGCGAGGGTCCCGCCCA
>JANJUA010000174.1 GCA_024710825.1 Solirubrobacteraceae bacterium | reverse complement strand
GTGGAGGCCGACAGCGACGAGTCGCGGACCGTCAGCGCCTCGTAGTGCTCGAACGCGCGCCGCTTCTCCTCCAGCGTGAAGACATCGCCGCACAGGTGCAGCGCGAGCACGAGGTCCGCCTGCTTGACGACCTGCTTGCGGTACAGCTCGAAGTACGGGAAGTGCAGCAGGAGCGGATAGTCCTCGGGCGGCGTGTTCTCGAAGTCCCACACGTCGTGGGTGAGGAAGTCGCCGTCCTGCGCCGGGATGCCGAGCCGCTCGTCGTAGGGCACGTAGATCGTCTCGGCCGCCCTTCGCCAGGCCTGCACCTCGTCGGGCACCACCCCGAGCTTCGCCGCCCGATTGCGGTGGCGCTCGGCCGCGTCGGCGGCGGCCGCGAGGTTGCGCGCCGCCATCAGGTTCGTGTAGACGTTGTCGTCGACCAGCGCGGAGTACTCGTCCGGCCCCGTCACGCCGTGGATGTGGAACTTGTCGTCCGTGCCGTAGTGGCCGAGGTGGGCCCACAGGCGTGCGGTCTCGACGAGCAGCTCGATGCCCTCCTCACGCAGGAAGTCGTCGTCGCCGGTGGCGGCGACGTAGCGCTCCACCGCCCACGCGACGTCTGCGTTGACGTGGAACGCCGCCGTCCCCGCGGGCCAGTACCCCGAGCACTCCTCGCCGTGGATCGTGCGCCACGGCAGCGTCGCGCCGGCCAGGCCGAGCTGCCTCGCCCGCTCGCGCGCCTGCGGCAGGATCCGGTGGCGCCAGCGCAGCGCCTCGCGCGCCGCATCGGGGTGCGTGTGGATGAGCACCGGCAGCACGAACCCCTCGGTGTCCCAGAACGCGTGACCGTCGTAGCCGGGGCCGGTGAGCCCCTTCGCCGCGATGGCCCGGCCCTCGGCGCGCGCGGACGCCTGCAGCAGGTGGTACTGGGCGAAGCGCAGCGCCTGCTCGACCTCCGGGTCGCCGTCGATCTCGATGTTCGCGTGCTTCCAGTACTCGTCGAGGTACGCCTTCTGACGGTCGGCGAGCTCGTCGAAGCCCTGCGCGAGCGCGTTCTCGAGGCTCGCGTCGACCTGGTCGCGCAGCCAGTCGATCGACTGGCGCGCCGACCAGTGGTAGGCGAGGAACTTCGTCAGCCGCAGCGGCCTGCCGGGCGTCAGCGCGACCGCGATCGTGACGCGGCCGAGGTCCGGCTCGCTCTGCGTCAGCGTGTTCGCCTCGCCGTCGGCCTCGATCACGTGCTCCATGCCCGCGCTGAAGCCGATGCCGCTGCGCTTCGTGCGGTGCGCGAGCACGACGCGCAGACCGTGGTCGATGTGCAGGACCGAGTCGAGCACGTCCCCGAGCGCCTTGCCCGCGCGCGGGTCCGCGCCGACGGGGCGGTCCTCCTGGTTGGCGTGCAGGTTCGACTGGATCGCGACGCGCAGCGGCCGCTCCAGCGCCTCCACCTCGTAGGAGATCGCCGCCACGCTGCGGTCGGCGAACGACACGAGCCGCCGGCTCGTGACCCGGACCAAGTGGCCGGCCTCCGAGCGCCAGCGCGCCTCGCGCGTGAGGATCCCGGTGCGGAAGTCGAGCGTGCGCTCGTGCGACTCGAGGTGGCCGCGATGCGTGTCGAACGGCTCGTCCTCGACGAGCAGGCGGATGAGCTTGCCGTCGGTGACGTTGACGACCGCCTGGCCGTCCTCGGCGAAGCCGAAGCCCCGCTCGCCGTACTCGAGCGGGTAGGACTCGTAGAGGCCGTTGAGGTAGGTGCCCGACAGACCGCGCGGCTCCCCCTCGTCGAGGTTGCCGCGCAGGCCGAGGTGGCCGTTGGCGAGCGCGAACATCGACTCGGTCTGGGCGAGCAGGTCGGGCCGCAGGCGCGTCTCGCGCAGCTGCCAGGGCTCGGCGGGGAACGTCTCGAGGTCGAAGCTCATGCCAGCAGCTCCGCCAGGTCGTCGACCACGACGTCGGCGCCATGCTCCTTCAGCGCCTCGGCCTGTCCGACCCTGTCGACCCCCACGACACAGCCGAAGCCGCCGGCCCGGCCCGCCTGGACGCCCGCGAGCGCATCCTCGAAGACGGCGGCCCGCTCCCGCGGCACCCCGAGCTTCTCGGCCGCGGCGAGGAACGAGTCCGGCGCCGGCTTGCCCTTCAGGCCCTCCGTCTCGATCGTGACCCCGTCCACGCGGACCTCCAGCTTGTCGGCGATGCCCGCCGCCTTGACGACGAGCTCGCAGTTGGCGCTCGACGACACCACGGCCGTCCGCATCCCGGCCGCGCGGACGGCATCGAGGAAGCGCACGCTGCCCGGGTAGGGCTCGACGCCGTGCTCGGCGATCACCCGGTTGACGAGCTCGTTCTTGCGGTCGCCGAGCCGATGCACCTCGGCCTCGTCGAGGTGGATGCCGCGCGACTCCAAGAACGACCGGACGCCGTCGTAGCGCGGCTTGCCGTCCACGTAGGCGTCGTAGTCGCCCTGCGTGAACGGACTGCCGTCGCGCTCGCGCAGGTACGCGTCGAACATCTCCTTCCACGCGGCGAAGTGCACCTTCGCGGTCGAGGTGAGCACGCCGTCGAGGTCGAAGAGGCACGCGGTGATGCCCTCCGGCAGCTTGATCTTCGTCACAGGAAGGCCTTCCCTTCGCCACGGTAGGTCGCCACCTCGTCGACGACCCGGTCGCCCTCGACGAGAAGGATGGAGTTGAAGCGCTCGCACAGCTCGCCCGCCTTGGCGTGGCGCATGTACACGCGGTCGCCGACCCGCAGGCCGTCGGCCGCCGGGCCGCTCAGCGGCGTCTGGACCTCGCCGGCGCCCTCGAGCCTGCCGAGCCGCAGTCCGTGCGGGAGCGCGGGCACGGGGAGCCGTAGGCGGTCGGCGGGGCCGCTGGCGAGGTAGCCGCCGCCGAGCGCGGTGACGGTCCCCGGACCCGGGCGCCGCACCACGGGCACGGCGAAGAACGCCGCCGGGCGCGGCGAGAACGCGGCGTAGTGGTCGAACAGCGCGGGCGCGAACAGCCCGGAGCCGGCGGTGACCTCGGTGACGACGGGCTCGGCGGCGGTCAGCTCGACGCTGCCGGTGCCGCCGCCGTTGACCAGCAGCGGCTCCTCGTGGCCGCCGACCGCGCGCACCGCGGCGACGATCGCGGCGCGCCGCTCGCGCAGCTCCGGCAGCGAGCGGCGGCGGATCGCGCGCATGGCCGCCGCGCGGCCGCG
>JANJUA010000151.1 GCA_024710825.1 Solirubrobacteraceae bacterium | reverse complement strand
CCCTCGCGTCGCACCAGGACGAGCCGGTCGTCGACGGGGACGACCAGCCTGCCGCCGTCGGCGAGCTGGCGCTCCAGCGCCGGCGGTACCGCGCCGACGGCGCCCGCCGCGACGTTGATCGCGTCGAACGGCGCCCGCTCGGGGAGCCCCGCCGCGCCGTCGCCGACGACGAGCGTCACGTTGCGCACACCGGCCTGCGCCAGCGCGCCGGCGGCCGCCCGCGACAGCTCGGCGTGGCGCTCGACCGACCACACGTGCCGCGCCAGCTGCGCCAGCACCGCCGCGTGCCAGCCCGAGCCGGTCCCGACGTCGAGCACCCGGTCGTGCTCGCGCAGCTCGAGCAGCTCGCACATCCGCCCCACGACGTAGGGCTGCGAGATCGTCTGCCCCGCGCCGATCGGCAGCGGTCCGTTCTGCCAGGCCCTCGAGCGCAGCTCCTCGGGAACGAAGAGCGTCCGCGGCACGGCGGCCATCGCCCGCACGACGGGCTCGGGGATCCCGCGATGGCGCAGCTCCTCGTAGAGGGCATGCTCGGCGCGCTCCATGTCCTCCGCAAAGCTAGCGCTGGTGGGGCGTCATGAACGCGAGCTGCGTCCCCACGCCCGCCACCGGGCGCACCGTGGCGATCCGGCGGCCCGGCTGCACCGCGTCGCGCGGCTCGCTCACCAGCCCGCCGAGCGCCGCGCACGTCGCGTCCAGGTCCTCCACGACCACCCCGAGCCCCCACAGGCGCGCCGGCTCCTCGCCGCTCGGCCGGCCCGGTCCGACGACCTCGAGGATCGTGTCGCCCACCCAGAGGAACGCCTGGCGCCGCGCGCCGAAGTCGCGCTCGCGCCGGATCTCCAGCCCCGCCGCCACGAGCGCCCCGAGCGTGCGCCCGAGGTCCGGCGTCGCGACTACGACGTGGTCGATCCTCACCGCGCGGTTCGCATGCGCGGACGCCGGCGCGGGGTCGCGATCGGGCGCGGCCGAGGCGACGGTCGGCAGCCCGTCCAGCGACGTGCCCGGCGCCAGGCCGCGCAGCGCCCAGCCGACGATGCCCTCGCCGCCGCCGGCCCCGAGCTGGAGCAGCACGGCGCCGAGCGCGCACGCGCCGCTCTCGTCCACGGCGAAGCCGAGCGCCATCCACACCGCCGGCGGGTCGGCGATCAGCAGCTCGTCGAGGCTCACGGCGGCGGTCACGCCCGCACCCGGCAGACGGCGTCGAGCGTGGCGCCCATCCGGCCGGCGATCGCCGGCCAGGCGTAGCGCGCCTCCGCCTCGACCCGGGCCGCGGCCGCCCGCCGCCGCTCCGGTGGGTCGTTGACGACGGCCACGAGCGCGTCCGCGAGGCCGGCCTCGTCGTCGGGCTCCACGAGCCAGCCGGTGCGGCCGTCGTCGACGATCTGCGACGGCCCGAAGCGGTCGACGGCGACCGGCGGCACGGCGCAGGCCATCGCCTCGACGAGCACCTGACCGAACTGCTCGCGCACGGACGGCAGGACGAGCGCGTCGCTGGCGTGCAGCAGCTCGGGCAGCGAGTCGTGGTCGTGCCAGCCGGCGAGGAACACGTCGCGGGCACCGACGCGCTCGACGGCCTCCCACGGATGCTCGCCCTCCCACTCCCCCGGGTGGCCGCCGACGAGCACGAGCGGCGCCGGGGTGGCGAAGCGCCGGGCCGCCCCGGCGTGGGCGGCGATCAGCAGCCCGACGCGCTTGACCTCCGTGAAGCGCCCGACGTACAGCAGGGTCGGCCCCTGCTCGAACACCGCCAGGTCGGCCTCGGCGTAGGCGACGGCGCCCGCCTCCCCGCCCGGCCGCCAGCCCTGCGGCGCGGTGACGAGGTGCCGGCGCCAGAGCGCCAGGCGGTCGACCGGCGCGGCGGGCGGCGCGAATGCGGCCGGGTCGTAGCCGTTGGGGATGACGACGCAGCGCGCGGGGTCGATGCCGAGCGTCGCGACGGCGCGCTCGACCTGCGTCTCGGACAGCAGCACGAGCCGCTGGCAGCGCCGCGCCCAGCCCCGCATCCGCTGCGCCCACGCGTCCGCGTGCGTCCAGCCGGCGGGCGCGCCCCGCGCGATGCGCTCGAGCATGAGCAGCTCGGTCCCGTGCAGGTGCCCGACGACCGGAACCTCCGGGGCGACGCGCTCGGCCGCCGCGTTGATCGGCGTGAGGTGCGAGAGGTGCAGGGCGTCGGCCTCGCCCGCGCCCGCCGCGTGCAGCGCCGCCGCCCAGGCGCGGACCTGGCGCTCGTGCTCGTCGTCGTCGAGCGAGGCGAACACCCGGTCAGGCGCCCCCGGCCGGTCCTCGTAGGACGGGTGCATCGGCGGGTCGGCGGCCATCGGGGCCGCCGAGGCGAGCGCCTCGGTGAAGTCGACCTCGTGGACGTCGAGGCCCGCGTAGAAGCGCCGGGCGTCGCCGTGTCCGCCCGCGTCGCGGCGCGAGCCGGAGACGATCGTCGCCTGCCAGCCGTGCGCGGGCAGCTCCCTCGCGAGCGAGCGCAGCACGTGCGCCGACCCGCCCCGGGGGAAGAAGAGAGAGGCGGAGACGACGCGGCGCATGGCGCGCAGGACTGTACGCATGACGAACGCGGATTTCCTCCGACGGCCTCGGAAGAGCTCGCCGCTCGCGGCGACGAGCGGCCGATCCTCATCGCCGCCGGGACCCTACACTCCGGCGACCATGGCAAAGCAGCGACAGGTCCGGATCGAGCAGAAGAGCGCCCTCGCGGCGATGCAGCAGCTCGAGACACGCAGCGACGAGGAGCTCCTCGCGGAGACGAAGTACCGAGCGGCCGCCCAGGCCATCCTCGGTGCCCGGGCCGCCGAGCGCTACGACGCCGCCGCGGCCCGTGCGCACTTCCAGAAGGCGATCGCCGCCTCGCGCCCGCAGGAGCGGATGCAGCTGCGCCGCATGGCCGACGCCTCGCTGGCGCTGGCCGAGCGCCGCGCCGGCGACCTCAAGGACGCCGTGGAGAAGCTCGGCCAGGCGCCGCCGTCCAACCGGCAGCTGATGATCCTGCGCTTCATGGGCCTCGTCGCCCCCGCCCCGGGCGCGAGCGTGTGGCTGCGCCTGCGCGGGATCCTCATCGTGCTGGCGATCATCCTCGCGCTGATGGCGATCGGCTTCGGCATCGTCACGCTCATCGCGCTGCCGTTCGGCGGCGTGGGCGTCGGCGGCGGGATCCTGCTCGGCCTGCTGCTCGTCGTCGCCGTCCTCGGCATCATGGCCCTGCTGGGGCGCAGGCGCCAGAAGAAGGCGCAGGCGAGGGCGGCTAGCGCTCGCTGAGCGTCGCCGACTCGATGACGACGGGCGACTGCGGCTCGTCCGTCGCGCCGGTCGGCACGGCCGCGATGCGGTCGACCGTGTCCTCGCCGCCGACGACCTTCCCGACGATCGCGTAGTCGGCCGGCAGGCCCGCGTCCTCGCCGGTGACGATGAAGAACTGGCTGCCCGACGTCCCCGCGGGGTCGAGCTCCGTCTTGGCCATCGCCACCACGCCGCGGGTGTACTGCGCGTCGCGCGGCGGCCGCTCGCGCACCTCGTAGCCCGGTCCGCCGCTGCCGTTGCCGGCCGGGTCGCCGCCCTGGATGACGAAGCCGGGGACGACCCGGTGGAAGGTCAGCCCGTCGAAGACCCGATTGCCGACCAGCGAGGCGAACGACGCCGCGGTCTTCGGCTGGCGGCCCTGGTCGAGCTCGATCTCGATGTCGCCGCAGCTCGTCGCCAGCGTGACGACGTACGTCGCGTCCGGGTCGAGCCGCTCGGTGGGGCGCGACTCGTCGACCTGCTTGGGCGCGGGCGCCTCGACAGTCCGGCAGCCGGCGTCGGCGGCGTCGGTGACGACGGGCTCGCCGTTCGTCGTGGCGGTGGAGGTGGAGCCGCCGCCGTCGTCGCCGCACCCGGCGGCGAGGAGGACGAGGGCGAGGATGGGGAGCGGCAGGAGTCGGCGCATGCAGCGCGCGAGGATAGCCGCCGCGGGCGCCGCGCGAACCACTACCGTCCTGCCCCCATGACGCGGACGATCCGGCTCATCGTGAACCCGTCCTCCGGGGGCGGGCGGGCGCTGGAGCGCCTGCCCCGCGTCGAGGCGGCCCTCACGCGGCTCGGCCTGCCGTTCGCCACGCACCGCACCACTCACCTGGAGCCCGGGCGCGAGCTCGCGCGCGAGGGCGCCGCCGCCGGCGAGACCGTCGTGACCCTCGGCGGCGACGGCCTGCTCGGCGCGGTCGCCGGGGCGCTCG
>JANJUA010000145.1 GCA_024710825.1 Solirubrobacteraceae bacterium | reverse complement strand
CCCCGGCCCCCGGCCGACGGAACGCCCCGCCCCCGCGCGGCGGCAGGCCGCCGCGCCGACGTCCGCGCCCGCTCCCGGGGCGCCGCCCGCCGAGCTCGCCGCCCCCCGACGCGACTACCGCGTGCGGCGGATCCGCTGGCGACGGGTGTTCGCGACGGCGCTGGCGGCGTTCGCCATCGTCGCGGTCGCCTACACCGTCGTGGACCTCGTCAGGGGCGAGCCGGTGGCCGGCGGCTCGAGCAGCCTGTTCGACTTCTCGGACCGCGACCGCGGCGGCGACGCACCGACCGACACCCAGGAGCGGCCGCCGTCGACCTCCACGCAGCCGGCGGACACGACCTCGACCACCGAGACCGCGCCGACCACGCCGACCCAGACGGCGCCGACGACCACCACGCCGGAGCCGGCGCCCGCGCCCCTCGTCGAGCCCGAGGGCGCCCCGGACGGCGAGACCGCGCCCACCACCCCGACTCCGCCCGCCCCCTGACCGGTCGTCGGCGCGAGACGGCGCGCGTGACCCGGTCGGACCCGGTGCCACTACCGTGGCTGCATGGCGGATCTGGTGTGGTCGAGCGACGGCGGCGACCGGCGGCGCGGACGGGCGCCGAGGCAGGCGACCGTCCACGGCGACGGCGGGCGCGTCAAGGTCCGGCGCGAGGTGGCGGGTCGTCGCGGCAAGCCCGTCACGACCGTGTCGAACGTCCCGGTCGACGACGCCGAGCTGCGAGCGCTGGCGGGGCGGCTCAAGAAGCGATGCGGCGTCGGCGGCTCGGCCAAGGGCGGGGTCATCGAGCTTCAGGGCGACCATCGCGAGGTGGTCGTGGAGGTCCTCCGCGCGGAGGGCTTCGACGTCGTGCTCGCCGGAGGTTGACCACGTCACGACCCTGCGCCGAGGGTGAGTACCGTGCGGCGCATGGCCATCAACGAGAAGCCCACGGTCGACGTCCCCTCCGACCAGCCGCCGTCCTATCAGCTCGAGCTCGACGACCTCGTGGTCGGCGAGGGCGAGGAGGCGGTCGCGGGCCGCGTCGTGGAGGTGCACTACGTGGGCGTCTCGTGGCAGACCGGCAGGCAGTTCGACGCCTCCTGGGACCGTGGCGACACCTTCAAGTTCGGCCTCGGCAAGGGCCAGGTCATCGCGGGCTGGGACCAGGGCGTCGTCGGGATGCGCGTCGGCGGCCGCCGCCGGATCACGATCCCGCCGATGCTCGCCTACGGCAAGCGCGGCGCCGGCGGCGTCATCGGCCCCGACGAGACGCTCGTCTTCGTGGTGGACCTCGTCGGCGTCCGCTGACAGCCGGAGGGCCGAGGCGGGGTCAGTCGATCGCGAACGCCACGATGAGGGCGAGCGCGGCGACGGCCCATGAGGCGGTCGCCAGCCGCCATCGGCCCGAGCGGTCCCGCACGCTCGTCAGCGCCAACGAGACGCAGGCCACGGCGCCGACGAGCAGGAAGACGTCGATCACGCGGGGGCCTCAGGGCGCGACCCGCGAGGCGCTTGCCGCCCGCCCGCCGGCACGGCGTCGATCACCGCGTCAGGCGGCGTAGCGCTCGGCCGCGCGGGCGCGGGCCTTGGCGGCTTCGACCTCGCGGTCCTTCGGCGGCGCCTTGGTCTCGAGCTCGGCGAGCAGCGAGCGCGACACCTCCGCGACCGCGTCGATCGCGCGCTCGAACGCCGCCTCGTTCACCTTCGACGGCTTCGTGAAGCCGCTGATCTTGCGGACGTACTGGAGCGCGGCGGCGCGAACCTCGTCCTCGGTGGCGGGCGGCTCGAAGTTGTAGAGGGTCCGGATGTTGCGGCACATGGCGTCAAGCGTAGGCGAGCGCCTACGCCTTCGCCACCCACTCGCCGCCGCTGCGGCCGAGGTGGATCTCGTGCTCGCCCGTGCCGTCGATGACGTGGACGATCGCCTCGTCGTCGTCCGTGCCGGGGCGATCGACCACTTGGACGAGGTGCAGCGCGATGATCGCCGCGTCCGCGTGGCGAGCGCGATGCGCGGCGCGCGCGGCGGCGTCGATCGAGTCGCGGTCCCAGCCGCGATCCTCGGCGCGCGCGGCGGCGAGCGCCTCGTTGGCCGAGGCGACGTCGCGCAGCAGGCGGCCGGCGAGCGCGTCGGAGCGGCGGCGGGCCGCGACGAAGCCGCCGATCAGCAGCAGGAGGACGAGCGCGGCGAGGACGACCAGGACGATGGCGATGACGGACACGGCGGTGAGGATGCCAGAGCGGGGGTGCGCGCAGCTCGCTCGTGGGCCGACGCGCGGCCTCAGGCGCCGGCGGCCGCCATGACCGCGGCCAGGTTCATCCGCAGCTGGCGCCCGTGCGCGTCGGGCTCGATGTCGAGGTGCTCGTCGGTGGAGTGCTCGCCGCCGCCGATGCCGGACGCCAGCGTCACCGCGGGGATCCCGCGGCTCATGGGAACGTTGGCGTCGGTGCTCTGCGTCGACAGACGCGGCGTCCAGCCGTGGGCGGCGACGGCGTCGCGCGCGATCCGCACCAGCGGGTCGGCGGCCTTCGTCGTCCCCGAGGGGCGATCGCCGACCTTCAGCGGCGTCACCTCGATCCGCCCGGCCCTCGTGGAGCGGGCGCGGTTCTCGTCGCGGGCGGCGCGCCGGACGATCCGCAGCAGCCGCCGCTCGAGCGCGTCCAGGTGCGCGCGCTTGAGAGAGCGCATGTCGACCTGCATCTCGGCCCGCGTGGGGATCGCGTTGACGACGGTGCCGCCGGCCACCACGCCCACGCTCAGCGTCGAGCCGCGCGGCACGCGCAGGCGCGCGAGCCGGTTCGTGGCCTTCGCGAGCGCGTACACCGGGTTGACGATCCCGAACGCGAGGTAGCTGTGGCCGCCCGGCCCGGTGTAGGTGACGCGGTAGCGCTTGCTGCCCAGGCCGCGGTTGACGATCTCGCCGGGGTCGGTCCCGTCGAGGGCGATGAAGCGCGTGATGCGATCGCGGTACGGGCCGGCGCCGAGCAGCTGCTTGACGCCGCGCAGGTCGCCGAGGCCCTCCTCGCCGACGCTGCCGACGAAGAGGATGTCGGCCTCGTGCCTCGCGCCGGCCGCGTCGAGCGCCCGGGCCAGGCCCAGCAGGACCGCCAGGCCGTGGCTGTCGTCGGCCAGGCCGGGCGCGTAGATGCGATCGCCGTCGCGGCGCACGGTGAGGTCGGCGTCGGCGGCGAACACGGTGTCGAGATGGGCGACGACGGCCACCATCCCCCGTCCCTCGCCGCGGCGCACGGCGGTCACATTGCCCTCGGCGTCGATCGCGACGTCGCTCAGGCCCTGAGCGCGCAGCAGCTCGGCGAACGCGGCCGCCTTGCGCGCCTCCTGCCCGTTGGGCGCCGGGATCTGCTGCAGCGCGATGGCCTCGCCGACGATCCGCTCGCGGTCGCCGTCCAGATGGGCGGCGGCGGCCTGGAACGCGGGGCCGCCCATCACCCTCTCGACGGTCGAGTCGGCGGCCGCCGGCGCAGCGGCGATGGCGGCCAGCACGCTGACCAGGCAGACGGCGACGACGGACGGCACTCTCACGCTGCGGCCCTCCCTCGGCTTCGCGGCGATCGGGACCGGCGGCACGGTACCAGAACACGACTCGCGTTCTCGTTGCGCGGAGAGGCGGAGGATTCCGTACTT
>JANJUA010000123.1 GCA_024710825.1 Solirubrobacteraceae bacterium | reverse complement strand
GGGGAGGACCAGCCGCCAGTCGCGCAGGTCGGCGAGCTCGACCACCGCGGCGCCCACCCGGGCGGCCTCCGCCCGCAGCACGGCGTTGGCCGCGGTGACCTTCGCGGCGCCCGCCCGCGGACGCCCCAGGTCGAGCGGGATCGTCGGCATCGCCACCCGGGCGGCCGCGCGCGCCACCGCGTCCGCCACGCCCGGCAGCGCCTCCGCGAACGCCTCCGGCGAGAACGCCGCGTCGCGGACGTCGTTGACCCCGACGTACAGGCATCCGAGCGCGTACGGCCCGTCGAGCCGCGGGACCTGCCGCGCCGCGACGTCGGCCACGCGCGCTCCGTTCACCGCCAGGCCCGTGTACGCCAGCCCCTCCGACGTCGCCAGCCACTGCGCCCACGACCACGGCCGCACGCCGAGCATCGGCGCGCCCTCGCCGTAGGTGATCGAGTCGCCCAGCGCCACCAGCCCCGGGGCGCTCACGGCAGCCGGCCCGCTTCCTCGCTCACCGCGCGCAGGCGGCGCGCCTGCTCGCGCCCCAGCGCGCCCGGCGCCATCCGCCAGCGCCACGAGCCCGTCGCCCGCCCCGGGACGTTCATCCGCGCCTCCGAGCCCAGCCCGAGCACGTCCTGCGCCTGCACCATCGCCACCTGCGCCGGCGACGACGCGGCGAGGCGGATCAGCCGCCACCACGGCTCGCGGTCGTCGAAGCGCGCGCACGCCGCCTCGGCTTCGGCCCGCCGCGCCGTCGGCAGCGTCTCCCACCAGCCCCGCAGCGTGTCGTTGTCGTGCGTGCCCGTGTAGACGAGCGCCCGGCGCGGATGGTTCTCGAGCCGGTGCGGCCCATGGGGATCGCTCGGATCGAAGCCGAACTGGAGCACGACGATGCCGGGCAGCTCCAGCGCGTCGCGCAGCCGCCTCACCGCCGGCGTGATCACCCCGAGGTCCTCGGCGACCAGGGGCAGCGCCCCGAGCGAGCGCGCGGCCGCGTCGAAGACCGCCCGCCCCGGGCCGCGCCGCCAGCGCCCGCTGCGCGCGTCCGGCGCGCCCGCCGGCACCGACCAGTACGCCACGAACCCCCGGAAGTGGTCGACGCGCGCGAGGTCGAACAGCGCGAACGTCCGCCGCAGCCGCTGCACCCACCAGCGGTAGCCCGAGCGCCGCAGCCGCGGCCAGTCGTAGAGCGGGTTGCCCCACAGCTGCCCCTTCTCCGAGTAGGCGTCGGGCGGCACCCCCGCCTGCGCCCCGCGCTGGAACAGCGCGGGCCAGGTCTGCTGGTCGGCGCCGCCCGGAGCCACGTAGATCGGGACGTCGCCGACCAGCCGCACGCCCGCCTCCCGCGCGTAGGCGCGCAGCGCGCTCCACTCGCGGTCGAAGCGGACCTGGTCGAGCACCGCCCGCCGGCCGCCCGCGAACGCCTCCCACCCCGGCAGCCAGAACGCCTCGCGCTCCCGGAACGCCGCCTCGTCCTCCGCGGAGACCGCGGCGCCGGGATCCGCCAGCAGCCCTCGCCACGCCGCGAACGCCGAGCGCGCCTTGTACGGCGAGCGCGCCCGGTCGGGCGGCCCGAGCGGCAGCACCTGCCACCACGTCTGCCCGGCCTCGTGCAGCCAGTCGACGAACCGGTACGCGCCGTCGCCCAGCCGCCCCTCCGGCAGCGACGTCAGATGCAGCTGCACCCCACTCGATCTCGGGAGATTCACAACGAGGACGATTGAGAAGGGTCGGATGGCGGAAAGAAGACCACTCGCGTGCCCTCAGGTTCCCGCAACCGCCCGCCGCCACGCATCCGCATCGAGGACCCCGCTCCGCGGATCGACTGCGGCCGCCATCCCGCGAAGGCCTGCACCGGCGACACCGTGGACGTGTACGCCACGATCTTCAAGGACGGCCACGACGTCCTGCGCGCCGTCGTGCGCTACCGCCACGCCGACGACCCCGACTGGCACGAGGCCCCGATGCGGCGCATCGACGCCCACGTCGACGGGGACCGCTGGCAGGGCAGCTTCCCCGTCACCAGGCAGGGCTCGTGGAGCTGGACGGTCGAGGCGTGGACTGACGTGCCGGCCACCTGGCGCAGCGAGATCGAGCGCAAGGTCGAGGCCGGCCAGGAGAACCTGACAGGCGAGCTGAGCGAGGGCGCCGTGCTGCTGCGCGGCGTAGCCGAGCGGGCGGGGGAGGGCGAGGACGCCCGGCGCCTGCTCGCCGCCGCGGAGCACCTCACGGTGGACGCGGCGCTCGACCCCGAGCTGCTCGCGGTCGCCGAGCGCCACCCGGACCGCCTGGCCTCGAGCGTCCTCGACGAGCCGGTCGCGCTGACCGTCGACCGCCCGCGCGCGCGCTTCGGCTCCTGGTATGAGCTGTTCCCGCGCTCCTTCGGCGGGCTGCGAGGCGTCGCGGCCGCCGTTCCCGAGCTGGCCGAGCTCGGCTTCGACGTCCTCTACCTGCCGCCGATCCACCCGATCGGCACGACGAACCGCAAGGGCGCCAACAACGCGCTCGTCGCCGGCCCCGGCGACCCCGGCAGCCCCTGGGCGATCGGCTCGCCGGACGGCGGCCACGACGCCGTCCACCCGGAGCTCGGCACGCTGGAGGACTTCGACGCGCTCGTCGCCGCCGCGACCGGGCACGGCATCGAGATCGCGCTGGACTTCGCCATCCAGTGCTCGCCCGACCACCCGTGGCTGCGCGAGCACCCGGAGTGGCTCCACCGCCGCCCCGACGGGACCCTGAAGTACGCCGAGAACCCGCCGAAGCGCTACCAGGACATCTACAACGTCAACTTCGACTGCGACGACTGGGCGGGGCTGTGGCAGGCGCTGCTCGACGTCGTCCTGCACTGGGTCGGCCACGGCGTGCGGATCTTCCGCGTCGACAACCCGCACACCAAGCCGCTGCCGTTCTGGGAGTGGCTCATCGCCGAGGTCCGGCGCCGCGAGCCCGACACGCTCTTCCTCGCCGAGGCCTTCACGAGGGCCGCGATGATGCGCGCGCTGGCGAAGGTCGGCTTCAACCAGTCCTACACGTACTTCACCTGGAAGACGTCGCGCCACGACCTGACGGAGTACCTGACCGAGCTGACGACGTCGGGGATGCAGGACTACTACCGACCGAACTTCTTCGCCAACACACCCGACATCCTCACCGAGCAGCTCCAGCACGGCGGCCCTCCGGCGTTCGCCTCCCGCCTCGTGCTCGCCGCCACGCTCAGCCCCACCTACGGCATCTACTCGGGCTTCGAGCACTTCGAGAACGTCGCGGCCGCCGCGGGCAGCGAGGAGTACGCGGACTCCGAGAAGTACGAGCTCAAGGAGCGTGCGCTGGACGGGCCGCTGCTGCCGCTCGTCAAGCGCCTCAACGACGTCCGCCGCGAGCATCCCGCCCTCCAGTACCTCGCCAACCTCACGTTCCTGGAGACGGAGAACGACGCGCTGCTCGCCTACGCCAAGCGCCACGGCGACGACGTCGTAGTGTGCGTCGTCAACCTCGACCCGCACGCCGCCCAGGAGGGCATCGCGGTCGTGCCCTACGAGCTGGGGCTGCCGCCGAGCTTCGCCGTCGTCGACCTGCTCAAGGGGGAGCGCTACGACTGGGGCATCGGGCGCAACTACGTGCGCCTGGACCCGGCCGACCGCCCCGCCCACGTCCTGGCGGCGGTGCGCCGATGACGGCTCCCCCGCCGCAGCCGGCGCCGCACTGGTTCGAGAGCAACCCGCTGTGGTTCAAGACCGCCGTCTTCTACCAGGTGCTCATGCGCGGCTTCAACGACGGCAACGGCGACGGGCACGGCGACATCGTCGGCCTGCGCGAGAAGCTCGACTATCTGCAGTGGCTCGGCGTCGACTGCGTCTGGATCATGCCGTTCTACCCGTCGCCGCTGCGCGACGGCGGCTACGACATCGCCGACTTCACGAACATCGATCCCGTCTACGGCACCGTCGAGGAGTTCCGCGACCTCCTCCAGGACGCCCACGAGCGCGGCATCCGCGTGATCGTCGACATGGTCATGAACCACACGTCGACCGACCACCCGTGGTTCCAGGCGGCCCGCGCCGCCCCGCCGGGCTCCCCGGAGCGCGACTGGTACGTGTGGTCGGACACGCCCGACCGCTACCGCGACGCGCGGATCATCTTCCTCGACACCGAGAGCTCGAACTGGGCGTGGGACGACGAGGCCGAGGCGTACTACTGGCACCGCTTCTACTCCCACCAGCCGGACCTCAACTACTCCAATCCCGCGGTGGGCGAGGCGATGCTCGAGGTGCTGCGCTTCTGGCTCGACCTCGGCCTCGACGGCTTCCGCCTCGACGCCGTCCCGTACCTGTTCGAGGAGGAGGGGACGAACTGCGAGAACCTCCCGCGCACGCACGAGTTCCTGCGGCGCGTCCGCCGTGAGGTCGACGAGCGCTACCCGGACACGGTCCTGCTGGCCGAGGCCAACCAGTGGCCGGCCGACGTGGTCGAGTACTTCGGCGCCGGCGACGAGTGCCACATGGCCTTCCACTTCCCCGTGATGCCGCGGATGTTCATGGGGCTGCGTCGCGAGGACGCCACGCCGATCCTGGAGATCCTCGAGCAGACCCCGGAGATCCCGGAGAACTGCCAGTGGGGGCTGTTCCTGCGCAACCACGACGAGCTGACGCTCGAGATGGTCTCCGACTCCGACCGCGACTACATGTGGGCGGAGTACGCCAAGGACCCGCGGATGAAGTCGAACCTCGGCATCCGCCGCCGCCTCGCGCCCCTGCTCGACGCCGGTCGCGACGAGATCGAGCTGCTGCACGCGATCCTGTTCAGCCTGCCGGGCAGCCCCGTCCTCTACTACGGTGACGAGATCTCGATGGGTGACAACGTCTACCTCGGCGATCGCGACGGGGTCCGCACGCCCATGCAGTGGACGGGCGACCGCAACGGCGGCTTCTCGCGCGCGGACTTCGCCCAGCTCTACGCGCCGCCGCTCATGGACCCCGTCTACGGCTTCCAGGCGATCAACGTGGAGGCGCAGCTGCGCACCTCCACCTCGCTGCTGCGGTGGCTGCGCCGCCTCGTCGCGCTGCGCAAGGAGCACCCGGTGTTCGGGCTCGGCGGCTACGAGGCGCTCGAGGCGAGCAACCCGCGGATCTTCGCCCACGTGCGCACGTTCCGCGAGGACGTCGTGCTGTGCGTGCACAACCTCGCGCGCAGCGCCCAGGCGGTCGAGCTGGACCTGTCGCGCTACGAGGGCCGCTCCCCGGTCGAGATGTTCGGGCGCACCCAGTTCCCGCGCATCGGCGAGCTGCGCTACCTGCTGACGCTGGCGCCGCGCGGCTTCTTCTGGTTCACGCTCGAGGAGGAGGAGGCCGATGCCTGATCTCGCCGCCCTGGTGGCCGGAGAGGACATCGGCGCCTGGCTGGTGCAGCAGCGCTGGTTCGCCAGCCGGACCCGCGACGTCGCCGAGGTGACGCTGCCGGAGGTCCTGACGCTGTCGGAGCGGCCGCCGCTGGCCCTCGGGCTCGTCTCGGTCCGCTTCCACTCCGGCACGCACGAGCTCTACCAGGTGATCGTCGGACTCGAGGGCGGGCGGGTCGCCTACGACGCGCTGGCCAGCGGCCCGCACGCGGCCGTGCTCGCGCGGCTGCTCGAGGAGGACGCGGTCGTCGAGGGCGAGCACGGCCAGGTCGCGTTCACCACGACCGAGGGCGCGCCGCCGATCCCGCAGGCGCCGTCGGTGCGGCCGATGGGCGCCGAGCAGTCGAACACGTCGGTGGTGCTGGACGAGAGCGTCGTGCTGAAGGTCTTCCGCCGCCTGGAGCCGGGGGAGAACCCGGAGCTCGAGACGCTGCGCTTCCTGACCGCCCATGGCTACGAGAACGTGGCGGCCCTGCGCGGCTGGGCCGAGCTGCGCTCCCAGATGCTCGACGCGACGCTCGCGATCGCGCAGGACTTCGTCCCCGACGGGCGCGACGGCTGGGAGCTGGCGCTCGACGAGCTCGGCGCCGACCCGGACCGCTTCCTGGCGCGCCTGCGCGAGCTGGGGGAGGCGATCGGGACGATGCACGCCGTGCTCGGCTCGGATCCGACCGATCCCGACTTCGCGCCGGAGGAGCCCGGCACGGAGGCTCTGTCGCTGCTGCAGGCCACGATCGACGAGGACATCGAGCGGCTGTTCATCGAGCTGCCCGACGACAACGAGGTGCTCGCGCCGATCGTCGGCCGCGGCGAGGAGATCCGCGACCGCCTCCAGCTCATGTCGCACGTCGGCACCGGGGGCAAGCTGATCCGCCACCACGGCGACCTCCATCTGGGGCAGACGCTGCGGACCGCGAACCGCTGGATCGTCCTGGACTTCGAGGGCGAGCCGGCGCGCCCGATCACCGAGCGCCGCCGCAGGCGCTCGCCGCTGCGCGACGTGGCGGGGATGCTGCGCTCGTTCGCCTACGTGGCCTCCGCCTCGGAGCAGCAGCGCGGCAACCCGGTCCCGGAGGACTGGGAGCAGCGGGCGCGCCAGACGTTCCTCACCGGCTACCGCGAGACGGTGGAGCCGACGCTGCTGCCGCCGGGCGAGCGCGCGACGGAGAGCCTGCTGGGCATCTTCGAGCTGGAGAAGGCGGTCTACGAGCTGCGCTACGAGCTCGACCATCGGCCGGAGTGGGTGGGCATCCCGGTGGCGGGCATCGAGCGCCTCTTGGCGGAACCGCTCCAATGAGCGATATCGCGGCGCTCGTCTCGGGCGACACCGCCGACCCGCACGCCGTCCTCGGCGCGCATCCGGCCGACGGCGGGGTGACCGTGCGCGTCTATCGCCCCGCCGCCGACGCGGTCAGCGTGCTCGTGGGCGCGTGCGAGACGCAGCTGGAGCGCCGCCACCCCGCGGGCGTGTTCGAGGGCCTCGTCGCGGACGCCGCGCTGCCGCTCTCCTACGAACTGGACGTCCGCTACCCGGACGGCAACGCGTTCCGGCTCCAGGATCCCTACCGCTTCGCCCCGACCCTCGGCGAGCTCGACCTGCACCTCATCGCCGAGGGCCGCCACGAGCGCCTGTGGGACGTGCTGGGCGCGCACGTGCGCGAGCTCGACGGCGTCCGCGGCGTCGCGTTCGCCGT
>JANJUA010000053.1 GCA_024710825.1 Solirubrobacteraceae bacterium | reverse complement strand
CCCGGCTCCGGGATGGCGCGGAACCGGCGCACGATCTCGGAGGTCAGCTCACGGGTGATCGCGGCCTCGCCCGTGTGGACGGCCTCGACGGCGCGGGCGATCGCCTCGCCGCCGATCGACTTGGACAGCACCCCGGACGCGCCGCGGCGCAGCGCGGAGAGGGCCAGCTGGGAGTCCTCGAACGCGGTGAGCGCGATGACGCGCGTGCCGGGCGACGCGGCAGCGACCCGCCCGATGAGGTCGAGGCCGTTGATCCGCGAGAGGCTCATCTCGGTCACGAGCACGTGCGGGCGGTGGGTGGCGATGAGCTCCAGCGCCTCCTCGCCGTCACCGCTCTCCGCGACCACCTCGAAGCGCCCGCTGTCGCGCAGGTATCCGGCCACGACCCGGCGAGCCAGGGGATCCGGCTCGGCGACGATCGTGCGGATGGGCGTCTGCTGCATGGGGCGAGAAGCTATTGGCGGGCTGTCAAGAGCACATAAACGTCCAGGGACAGTGGACGCGGCACTAGCCTGCGGCCGATGCCCGTCGCCCTCTTCGACACCGATACCCCTCTGGCGCCGCTCAAGCCCCGTCTGCTCGAGGCGATGGCCGACGTCGTCGCCGACGGGCGCTACATCCTCGGCCCCAACGTCGCCGCGTTCGAGGAGGAGTTCGCCGCCTACTGCGGCGCCGACCACGCCGTCGGCGTCGCCAACGGCACGGACGCGCTCACCATCGCGCTGCGGGCGCTCGGGGTCGGACCGGGCGACGAGGTGATCGTCCCCTCGTTCACGTTCTACGCCTCCGCCGAGGCGATCCCCCCGACGGGCGCCACGCCCGTCTTCTGCGACGTCGACCCCGACACGTACTGCGTGACCGCCGACACCGTGAAGGCCGCGATGACGCCGCGCACGAAGGCCGTCGTGGTCGTCCACCTGTTCGGCAACGTGGCGCCGGTCGCGGAGATCGAGGCGCTCGGCGTCCGGGTCGTCGAGGACGCGGCCCAGGCCGCCGGGACGACGGCGCCCGCCGGCCGCCCGGGCGCGCTCGGGTCGGTCGCGACCTTCTCGTTCTTCCCCAGCAAGAACCTCGGCTGCTTCGGCGACGGCGGGATGGTCACGACGTCTGACCCCGAGATCGCCGAGCGCGCGCGCATGCTGCGCTTCCACGGCTCCCACGACAAGGTCACCTACGAGCACGTGGGCTACAACTCGCGCCTCGACGAGCTCCAGGCCGCCGTCCTGCGCGTGCTGCTGCCCGAGCTCGACCGCTGGGCCGACGGGCGCCGCGCCGCCGCGCGCCACTACGAGGAGGCCGGCCTCGGCGAGCTGGTCGCGCTCCCCACGCCCACCGCGGGCGCCGCGCCCGCCTGGCACCTGTACGTCATCCGCCACGAGCGCGCCGCCGAGCTCGCCGCCGCCCTGAAGGCCGCCGGCATCGGCCAGAAGGCGTACTACCGCGTGCCGATCCACCGCCAGCCGGCGATGGTCGCGCACGGCGAGGGCGTGAGCCTGCCGGCGACCGACGAGGTGGCCCGCACGCACCTCGCGATCCCGATGAGCCCCGTGCTCGACGCCGGGCAGGCGGCCGAGGTCACCGCCGCCGTGCGCGCCTTCGCCGGCTGAACGAAACCAGACATCCGCGTCTTGCGGAGCGCGGGTCCACGGCGTTAGCGTCCCGCGTCATGACCACCTCAGCGCCCCGGGCTACGGGCGACTACCTGCGCTTCGGCGTCCTCTGGCCACTGGTGCCGGCGATGGCGATGGTGATGATCGACTTCACGATCGTCTCCATCTCCGTCACGACGATCCAGGCGGATCTGGGCATATCGTCGACCGCCGCGCAGTGGACAGTCACGGCCTACGCCCTCGCCACGGCCGCGTTCGTGGCCCTCGGCGGGCGGCTCGGCGACACGATCGGCCACAAGCGGATCGTGACGATCGGCATCGTCGTGTTCGCCGCCTCCTCGCTCATGTGCGGCCTCGTGCCCGACGGCAACGGCACGACGGCGGAGGCCTGGCTCATCGTCTTCCGCTGCCTGCAGGGCATCGGCGGCGCGCTGCTGATCCCCTCGGCGACGGTGCTGGTCCTCAACGCCTTCCCGCCCGAGGAGCGCGGCAAGGGCATCTCGGTCTTCTTCATCGTCGCCGGCCTGTTCACGGCGCTCGGCCCGATCGCGGGCTCCTACCTGACGGAGTACTGGACCTGGCGGGCGATCTTCTGGATCAACGTGCCGGTCGCGCTGATCTCGCTCTTCGAGCTGCGGCGCACGCGGCTTGTCGACGAGCCCACCCCGGCGCCGCTCGACGTGCGCGGCGCGATCCTCATCGTCGCGGGCATGGCGCTCGCCGTCCTCGGCATCCAGCAGTCCACCGTGTGGGGCTGGGGGTCGCCCGCCACGATCGTCTCGATCGTCGCCGGGGTCGTGCTGCTCGCCGCCTTCTGGCAGGTCGAGAAGCGCACCGAGCACCCGCTGATCGACGTCCGCAAGCTCGCCGCCAACCGCGTGTTCGCGATCGACAACGCGATCATGTTCCTGTTCTTCACCGTCTGGCTGGCGATCTTCCTGTTCGGGTCGATGTACTTCCAGATCTCCGCGGGCCAGGAGCCGTCGCAGGCGGGCTTCTCGATCCTGACGGTCTTCTACACCTTCTTCGTGGGGTCGAGGATCGGCGGCGCCATGATGGACAAGCAGGGACCGAAGATCCCGGTCGCGGCGGGCCTGCTCGTCACCGCGGTCGGCCTGGCGCTCTGGGCTCACCAGGCGACCGAGCTCGAGCACCTCAACGTGCTCTGGGGCCAGCTCGTCACCGGCGCCGGCCTGGGCCTGGTGATGTCGGCGGCCAACACCGACGCGCTCAACCGCGTCGGCATCGCCGAGCGCGGCGAGGCCTCGGGCGTCATCCAGACCGTCCGCAACTTCGGGTCGGCGGTCGGCGTCGCGCTGCTCGGCACGATCATCCTGCAGATCCAGCAGGGCAAGACCGCCGATGCCCTCGAGACGCAGGCGAACGTGCCCGCCGACCAGGCGCAGGAGATCGCCCACTCGATCCTGGCGGGCACCCACAGCGGCGAGGGCGGGCTGGGCAGCGGAGGCGGCAAGATCGGCGAGGTGATCGGGCAGACGCTCGCCCTGGACTTCGCCGAGGCGTTCCAGGTGGCGCTGTACGTCGGCGCCGGGATCCTCGTCGTCGCGTTCCTCGTCGCCGTCACGCGCCTGCCGGCCGGACGCCAGGAGGACATCGTGTGAGCCGCGAGCGGCTCCTGACCACGATCGAGGCCAACCGCGGGGTGGCGGAGGCCTCTCCGTCGCCGTTCTACGCCGCGCTGCTGGAGCGCATGGCGCAGGACGTGCGCGACGGCGGGCCCACATGGGAGCTGCTCGCCCCGCACGCCGACGAGCCCGCCTCGGAGTACTTCCCGTTCCGCGCCCTCGCGGGCGTGCACCACGAGGTGCTCGCCGGAGAGCGGCCCGAGCTGGCGCGCCACTTCCCGTCGACCGGCGGCGACGGCGACGCGGACGCCGCCTGGCCCGGCGTCCGGGCGGCGTTCGCCGGGCATGACCCCGACGTGCTGCGCGAGATGCCGCACGCGCTGCAGACGAACGAGACCTCCCGATGCGGCGCGCTGATCGGCGGCTTCTGCACGGTGGCCGCGACGACGGGCCTGCCGCTGCGGGTGCTCGAGCTCGGGGCCAGCGGCGGCCTGAACCTGCACTTCGACCGCTACCGCTACGAGCAGGGCGGCCTCGCGCTCGGGCCGGCCGACAGCCCGATCCGCTTCACCGACTACTGGGAGGGCGGGACGCCGCCGCTCGACGCGCCGCTCGAGGTGGCCGAGCGGCGGGGGTGCGACCTGCACCCGCTCGACGTGACGACCGAGCACGGGCGTATCGCGCTGCTCTCCTACGTCTGGCCCGACGAGGCGCGCCGCTTCGAGCAGCTCGGGGACGCGATCCGGGTGGCGCGCGAGGCGCCGGTCGTCGTCGAGCGCGCGAGCGCCGACGAGTGGATCGCCGCGCAGCTGGCCGGCGGGCCGGCGGAGGGCCGGGCGACCGTCGTCTACCACTCGCTGTTCTGGCCGTACCCGCCGCAGCCGGTGCGCGACGCGATCGCCGGGACGATCGAGGACGCCGCGCTCGGAGCGACCGCCGCGGCGCCGCTGGCCTGGCTGCGCTACGAGCCGTCCGCCGACGCCTCCAGCGACGTGGAGCTGCGGCTCACGCAGTGGCCGGGCGGCGAGGACCGGTTGCTCGGGATCGGCGGCTTCCACGAGCATCCCGTGCGCTGGCTGGGCTAGGGTGCGCCGCCGTGCGCGTCCTCACCGTCATCGGCAACCGTCCCCAGTTCGTCAAGGCAGCGGCCGTCTCGCGCGTGCTGCGCGAGGACCACGAAGAGGTGCTCGTCCACACCGGCCAGCACTACGACGACGAGCTGTCGACGATCTTCGTCCGCGAGCTCGGCGTTCCCGCACCGGAGATCCAGCTCGGGCTCGGCACCGGCACCAACACCGAGCAGACCGCCCGTCAGCTCGCCGCCCTCGGCCCGCTCGTCGCCGAGCAGCGCCCCGACGTCGTCCTCGTATACGGCGACACGAACTCGACGCTCACGGGCGGCATCGCCGCGACGCAGGCCGGCGTGCCGGTCGCCCACGTCGAGGCGGGCATGCGCTCGTTCGACTGGAAGATGCCCGAGGAGCAGAACCGCGTCCTCACCGACGCGCTCAGCGACCTGCTGCTGTGCCCGTCCCACACCGCCGTCGAGAACCTCGAGCGCGAGCACCCACGCGGCGAGATCGCCTACGTCGGCGACGTGATGGTCGACGTCGCCGACCTCTTCCGGCCCAAGGCGCGGGCCGACACCGCGGTCCTCGAGCGGCTGTCGGTCGAGCCCGGCGGCTTCGTCGTCTGCACCACGCACCGGGCCGCCAACGTCGACGATCCCGCCCGGCTGCGCCTGCTCGTCGACCTGCTGCTCGCCGTGCCGTATCCGGTCGTGCTGCCGCTGCACCCGCGCACGCGCGCGCGCCTGGAGGCCGCCGGGATGCTCGACGAGCTGGCGCGCCGGGTCACGCTCTCGCCGCCGCTCGGCTACCTCGAGTTCACCGCGCTGCTCGTCCATGCGCACGCCGCGCTGACCGACTCCGGCGGGGTGCAGAAGGAGGCGTTTCTGGCGAAGACGCGCTGCGTGACGATGCGCGACACGACCGAGTGGGTCGAGACGGTCGACTCCGGCTGGAACGTGCTCGTCGACCTCGACGCCGAGGCGGCGGTCGCCGCTCTCGACCGTCCCCTCCCCGACGAGCATCCCGCTCCGTACGGCGACGGCCGCGCGGCCCAGCGCGTCGTGCAGGCTCTCGCCCAGATGTGACCTACCGGCACCCGGCGTGCAACTTCACCGCGTCATCGGTGTCGCACTTCCGATGGCCCGTCCGCTCCTAGCCGCACTGCTCGCGTCGCTGGCGCTGCTGGTCGCCGCCGCGCCGGCGCCCGCCTCCTACACCTCGGTGAGCGTGATCGGCGATCGCGACGGCGGCGTGCTGCGCCTGCCGCAGGCGGTCGCGGTGGCGCCCGACGGCACGACGTACGTAGGCGACCAGTTCACGCACGCGATCCAGCGCTTCGGCCCGGACGGCGGCTTTCAGGCCGCCTTCGGCACCTACGGCTCGCGCGAGGGCGAGCTGACCTCGGTCGGCGGCGTGGCGGTCGGACCGGATGGATCGATCTACGTGGTCGACGCCGGCCGCAACCGCATCCAGCGCTTCCGGCCCGACGGCCAGCTCGTCAGCGCGTTCGGCTCCAAGGGCGGCCGGCTCGGCCAGTTCCGCTTCGGCAGCGGCGGCAGCGTCGGCCAGGGCGCGGGCGGCGGCATCTCGGTCACCGCGAGCCACATCTACGTCGCCGACACGCTGAACAACCGCATCCAGCGCTTCGACCTCGACGGCTCCGGCGCGATCGAGTTCGGCGGCTTCGGCAACAGCCCGGGGCGCCTGAACGTCCCGCAGGGCGTGTGGGCGACCGCGGACGCCGTCTACGTGGCCGACAACCGCAACCACCGGGTGCAGGTCTTCGGCCCCGACGGCGACTTTCGCGCGATCGTCGGCGCCGGCCACGGACGCGAGCTCGGCCGGCTCTACAACCCGTACGACGTGGCGGTCGACGCCGCGGGCAACGTCTTCGTCGCCGACAACATGAACCACCGCGTCAGCCAGTTCGACGCCCTCGGCCGGCCCGTGCGGACCTTCGGCGACGGCTACGGCACCGCCCCCGGCCAGCTCGCCTACATCCGCGGCATCGCCGTCGACGCGGCGGGCAGCGTCTACGTCGCGGACTCCGCCAACGGGCGGATCTCCGTGTTCGCCGGCGACGGCCGCTTTGAGCGCACGATCGGCCGCGACGCCCGCGCGCCCGGACAGTTCATCGACCCGGCCGGGATCGGCTCCTCGCCGGACGGCGGCCTGGCCGTCGCCGACTCGGCCAACAGCCGCATCCAGCAGTTCGGCCCCGACAACGGCCTGGTGGGCGCCTTCGGCCGGCTGGGCCAGGACGACGACCGGCTCCAGGTGGCCAAGGGCGTCGCGATGACCTCCGACTTCCGCTCGTGGACCGCCGACACCGGCAACGACCGGCTCGTCCTGCGCGACTACTACGGCACGGTCCTGGCGGTGGTAGGCGGACCCGGCCTCGGACCGGGCCGCTTCGCCGGCCCGCAGGACGTGGACGTCGACGGCGGCTCGTTCCTCTACGTCGCCGACACGCTCAACGACCGGGTGCAGAAGCTCGACCCCGGCGGCGCGCCGCTGCTCTCGTTCGGCCCCTCGGTGCCGGGCGCGACCCCCGACCTGCTCGACGGGCCGCGCGCCGCCGCGGTGGCGCCCGACGGTCACGTCTACGTCGCCGACACGGGCAACGACCGGATCGTGCGCTTCGACGCCGAGGGCCGGGTGGCGGGCACGTTCGGCTCCACCGGCATGCGCACGGGCCACTTCCGCAACCCGTCGGGCGTCGCGGTCGACCTGCGCGGCGACGTGTGGGTCGTCGACTCGAGCAACGACCGCATCCAGCGCTTCACCGCGGAGGGCCGCTTCGTCGAGGCGTGGGGTGGGCGCGGCTCCGCCGTCGGGCGGTTCATGCGGCCGGTGGACGTCGCGATCGGCTGCACGGGCGTGGTGTCGGTCACCGACCTCGAGAACCATCGCGTGCAGCGCTTCCTGCCCACCGATCCGGCGGTGGGGACGTGTCAGCCGACGCCACCGCCCGCGCCGCCCCCGCCGCCGCCCCCGCCACCCGAGCCGGCCCCGGTCCTCGACGTGCGCCTCGAGCGCCGCGCGGGGATGCTGTCGCGCCGCGGAGCGGTGGTGGTGGTCACGTGCGACCGGACCTGCCGCCTGAGCGGCGGCGCGACGCTGCGCCCGCGCACCGGGGCGCCGAGGGTGCGCCTGACGCTCCGCGCCCGCACGCTTCCGGGCGGCCGCGAGCGCCGTGCCCGGCTGACGCTGTCGTCAGCCTCGGCCGCGCGGCTGGCCCGGGCGCTCGGCAGGCGCCGCAAGGGGCTCACGCTCGACCTGACGCTGCGGGCCGCCAGCCGGGGCGCCGGGGCGCCGACGAAGCTGGCCCGCAGCTACGCGGTCCGCCGCTGACCGCGCCGGGGGCGGCTTGGGGGAGCCGCCCCCGGCTGCGCGGCGGCAGGGAACCGCGCGGTCAGCCCTCCGGGCCGATGAACCGCATGATGTAGGCGAAGACCGCGAACGCGGCGACGATCAGCGTGCCGTAGGCGACGAACATGCCGGCGGTCACGCCCATCGAGACGATCGCCACGACGACGGCGAGCGTGACGACGAGCGTGGCCACCGCCATCCAGAGGAGCAGGGTCTGGGCGCTGGGCTCGTGTCGGCCTGTGTCGATTTCGTCGATGCTCATGTCGGTTCCCCCCGGTACGTGTGACGAGTTGACTACGTCGATCTTCCGCCCGCTCCCGCCGTGCGTCGTCCGCACCGTCCCGCGGCCGGCATCCGTAGTCACTACGGATCCGTCGCGTCGCCCGGGCCTTGACGCCACCGCTCGCCTAAGGTGACGGCATGAGTCCCCTCAACGTGGTGATCGCCGGCGGGGGCGTCGCGGCGGTCGAGGCGGCGTTGGCCCTGCGCGACATGGCGGCCGAGCGCGTCGCGCTCACGCTCGTCAGCCCACGGCCGGACTTCGTCATGACGCCGCTGTCGGTCGGCGAGCCGTTCGGGGTCACGCACGCGAAGCACCGGTCGCTGCCGTCGATCGCGCAGCAGCTCGGGGCGGAGGTCGTGGCCGCGGCGGTGCAGCGCGTCGACGCCGACGCGCACGAGGTCGTCCTCTCCGACGGCGGCCGGCGGGCCTACGACGCGCTGCTCCTGGCGCCGGGCGCCCGCCCCGTCGCGGCGTACGGCCACGTCCTCACCTTCCAGGGCGAGCACGACCCGACCGCGCTCGCCGGGCTCCTCGCCGACCTCGAGGAGGGCTGGTCGAAGAGCGTCGCGTTCGTCGTGCCTCCCGGCGTCGCCTGGACGCTGCCGGCGTACGAGCTCGCGCTGCTCACGGCGCGCGACGTGCGGGCGATGGGGATCGAGGACGTGCGGATCACGCTGGTCACGCCGGAGCGGGCGCCGCTGGCGCTGTTCGGCGCCGCCGCGAGCGAGCCCGTGGCCGCGCTGCTCGCCGCGGCCGGCATCGCGGTGGAGCTCGGGGCCGACGCCGAGATCACGGGCGGCGTGATCGGGCTCGGCGCGAGCGGCCGCACGGTGACGGCGGAGCGGATCGTCGCGCTGCCGGTGCTTCAGGGCCCGCGCATCCCGGGCGTGCCGCGCGACGCCGACGGCTTCATCCGCATCGACGACCACGCGCGGGTCGTGGACGTCGACGACGTGTGGGCGGCGGGCGACGGCACCACCTACCCGGTCAAGCAGGGCGGCATCGCCACCCAGCAGGCTGACGCGGCGGCGACCCAGATCGCCGCGCGCGCCGGCGCCGACGTGGCTCCCGAGCCGTTCCGGCCCGTGCTCCGCGGGCGGCTGCTGACGGGCGAGACGGCCCGCTACCTGCGCCGCGCCGCGGCGGGAGACGGCGAGGGGGAAGCGTCGATCGAGCCGCTCTGGTGGCCGCCCACGAAGGTCGCCGGGCGCTATCTGGGGCCGTGGCTGCGCGCCCACGACGCCGGCGGGGAGCCCCCGCCCGCGGCGACCGCCCTCGACGTGGACGTTGCCCTGCCGGCCGACAGCGCGGAGGCCGCGACCACCCTGGACACCCTCGGAAGGATCCGATGAACCCATTTCCCACCCGCATCGTCGGCATCGACCGACCGGAGGCGGCGCGCGACGCGGTTGCGCTCGCCACGGCGCTCGGCGGACAGGACGGCCTGATCCTGGCCCGCACCTACGTCTTCGATCCCGAGGCCGGCGAGGAGTTCGCCGGCTACCGCAGGTCGCTCGCCGAGCACGCCGAGCGCGAGCTCGCCGCCGCCGCCGAGGCCTCCGGCGTCCAGGCGGAGCTGGTCGCCGTCCCCGAGATCAGCCCGGCCCGCGGTCTCAAGCGGCTGGCCGAGCGGCGCGAGGCCGACCTGCTGGTGGTCGGCGCCAGCCACCGCGGCCGCGTCGGGCGCGCGATCCTGGGCAGCGTGTCCCGCGCCGTCCTGCACGGCGCGCCGTGCCCGGTCGCGGTGGCGCCCAAGGGCTGCGCCGACAGGCTGGCCCGGCCGGCGACGATCGGCGTCGGCTACGACGGCCGGCCCGAGTCGCGCGCCGCCCTCGCGCTCGCGGAGCGCGCCGCGGAGGCGTACGGCGCCCGGCTGAGCCTGCTGGCGGCGATCCCGCCGCCCGAGGCGTTCCCGCTCGCGCCGGAGGAGTTCCACGGCTGGGTGGGGCTCGCGGAGGACGCGATGTCGACCGCGCGCGAGGCGCTCGACGAGGCGCTCGCCGGGCTGCGCGTCCCGGCGGAGGGCCAGGTGGTCAGCGAGCACGCCAGCCGCGCCCTGGAGCGCCTGTCGGCGTCGGTCGACCTGATCGTCTGCGGCTCGCGCGGCTGGGGGGCCGCCAAGCGGGTCGTGCTCGGCAGCACGTCCGACCGCCTCATCCACCGCGCGGAGTGCCCGGTCGTCGTGGCCCCGAGGGTCGACGACGAGCAGTAGCGTCCGTTCGCGCGGCGCGCGCGGGCGCGCGCCTGCGCCTCAGTGGGCGATCGCCACGCCCAGCCAGACGATCACGAGCGAGAGGACGAACACCAGGCCCTCGATCCAATGGCGGTTCGGCCGGCGCAGGTGCCACAGGACGAGGCCGCCGGCCACCGCGACCAGCGTGAGCTTGATCTGCAGGGTGCGGTCGTCCCAGCGGGAGGCGTAGTCGGCCATCGCCGCGCCGGTCCCCAGCAGGACGACGAGCGCGGCCAGCGAGCCCCACCCGAAGCGCCGCGCGACCGCCCGGAGGCGGTCGCGATCCTGCTCCCCGCGCAAGGCGGGGAGGACGGCGGCGACGAGGACGAGCTGGCCTCCGACGAAGAAGGCCATCGCCAGCAGATGCAGCCAGCGGACGGCCTCCCACGTCATCGAGCCCTCCTTGGCGTGAAGCCCTTCACACCGTCAGTGTCCCATGCCCGGCTTCGCGGGGACTCCCGCCGCCAGCACGCCCGCTGCGCCCTTGCCCATGTCGGCGAACGCATGGTCGACGAACGGGTAGGTGCCCTTGCGCTCGAGGGTGAACTCCACCCATCCGCCCTGCGAGGGGGCGAGGTTGATCGTCTGGACCGAGTGGCCCACGGTGCCCTCGACCACGGTCCGGTCGAAGACCGTGCCGATGACGTGGAACGCGGTCCAGATCGACGGCCCGGCGTTCAGGACGTACATCCGGATGCGCTCGTGGGGCTTCACCGCGATCGGCGCCTTCGAGTACTGGTTGGCGTAGCCGTTGAAGGCGATCACGTCGGGCTGCTTGGCCTCGGCCTTCGCGAGGTCGGCGTTGTCGCCGGACTTCGGGCCCAGGTAGTACTCCTGCTGCGTGATCCACAGCTCACGATCGACGGGGGCCAGGTTCTTCGGCTTGACGAGCATCATCCCCGACATGCCGGCCGCCGTGTGCATCAGGACGGGGTCCGTGGCGCAGTGGTACATGAAGACGCCCGGATGGTCGGCGGTGAACCTGAAGGTGTAGGTCTCGCCCGGCCCGATCGTCTTGTAGTCCTGGTTCGGGGCGACCTCGGCGGAGTGGAAGTCGACCGAGTGCGGATACTGGACCTGCATCTCCTTCTGCAGGCCGTTGTTCAGCGTGATCTCCACGCGGTCGCCCTCGTTGACGACCATCGGCGTCGAGACGCCGGTGCCCCTATGGAAGACGCCGTTGACGGCGTAGGACCAGATCCGCGCCGGCTGAAGGTCGTCCGACACGCGGGTGACGTGCTCGTAGACGTCGAGCTTGAACTTCTTGATCTTGCCGGCCGGGACGGCGGGCACGTTGGGATCGACGCGTTCGAAGGGCTCGACGGTCTCGCCCCCGACCGGGGCCTCCGTCATGGCGGCATGCCCCTCGTGGCCCGTGGCGGCCGACGACGCGGGCTCGGTCTGCGCCGCTACCGCGGTGTCGTTGCCGCCGCCGAGCTCGTCGGTGAGGACGACGTAGGTCACCAGGACGGCGGTGGCCAGCGCGAGCGCCAGCGCCGCCGCGGACAGGAGCATCCCTCCGCGGCCGCCACGGCGGCGACGCTCGGGGCGGCGGGGCTCGGGGCGGGTGTCGGCGAGAGGGAACTCGTGGTCGGGTGGGGTGCTGCCGGTGGTGTTCATGGTGTCTCCGATGGAGGTTCCGTGACATTGGTTCTAGCGCTCTATTGGCCACCATGCCGGCCCAAAACATGCCCATTTGCGGGGAAGAGGTACTTCCCCCGGCGAGTCTGCACGAGACCGCTGAGCCACCCTCCGTAGTTGCTACGGAGCCACGCGGGCACTCCCCCCGCTCAGCCGCGCACGACGCGTTCGCAGTCGTCCGCCACCTTCACCCGGCGGCGGTTGGCGCGCACGCTCGACACCGTGACCGTGTCGCGACCGGGCCCGCAGGTCACGGATGCGGAGCCGCTGCCGACGATCGCTACGACGCGGTCGTCGCCCGGCCCGGCGTCGACGCGATTGGAACGCGCGGAGCGCAGGCGGATCGCGTCGTTGCCGGGGCCGCCGAAGATCCTGTTGCGGTGGGTGCCGCCCTGGAGGACGTCGTCGCCGTCGCCGCCGAGGATCGTGTTCGTCCCCGGGCCGCCGAAGATCGTGTCGTCGCCGGGGCCGCCGTCGAGCCGGTCGTGCTGGTCGCGCGAGCCGCCGGAGCCGTCGCTCTTGCGCGCATCGCCCCAGATGACGTCGTCGCCGCCCAGCCCGGAGTAGGTGTCGGACCCGTGCTGGCCGAGCAGGTTGTCGTTGCGCTCGCTGCCGGCCATCGTCGCGCCCTCGGCCCGGCCCACGTAGCGCACGCCGCGCGTCGGGTCGTCCTCGGGCGCCTGCTCGATCACCGTCTCGCAGTTGCGGATGTTGCCGTTGCGCAGGTCCTGGCGGTTGGAGATGCCGCCGGGCCTCTCGTACGGGTTGACGTAGATCGTGTCGTCGCCCGGCCCGCAGTCGACGGACCTGACCGCCGTGCCGTTGTTGACGTGCACCTGGTCGTCGCCGGGCCCGGCGTCGATGACGTCAGGGCCCGAGTCCGCGTGGATGACGTCGTTGCCGTCGCCGCCGAGCACGCGGTCCCCGGCGCCGCCCGCGTGCACCGTGTCGTCGCCCGGGCCGGCGTCGATCTCGTCGGGGGCCGCGCCGGAGTCGATGACGTCGTCGCCGAAGCCGCCGTCGATCGTGTCGTGGCCGAAGTCGCCCTTGACGAGGTCGTCGCCGGAGCCGCCGGAGAGGCGGTCGTCGCCGGAGCCGCCGTCGATCACGTCGTCGCCCGCCCCACCCGCGATGCGGTCGTGGCCGGTCCCGCCGAAGAGCTGGTCGGGACCGCCGCGACCGGAGATCCGGTCCATGCCGCCGTCGCCGTTCAGGACGTCGGGGCCGTCGGTGCCGACCAGGCGGTTCGGGCCGTTGTCGCCCGTCGCCGACTTGCCGGCGGCCAGCGCCACCGGCAGCGCGAGCGCGAGCAGCAGGGCGAACAGGAACGGGCGGCTCTTTCGGGGCATCTCTTTGCGGGTTTCCGGTGGATCGCCGGCGCAAACGTCGGCGCGAACGCGAAGACACTAGGGTGGCGGGCCGTGCCGGCACCGGACTTCATCGGGGTCGGGGCCCAGCGCTCCGGCACCACGTGGTGGTTTCGCAGCCTCCTGACCCACCCGCAGATCCGGTCGGCGAGCGGACGGACGAAGGAGACGCACTTCTTCGACCGCTTCGGGGCGTGGGAGCTGCGGGCGGAGGACATCGCGGGCTATCACGAGCTGTTCCGCCGCAAGCGCGGGCAGGTCGCCGGCGAGTGGACGCCCCGGTACATGTCCGACGTCTGGACGCCGCGGCTGCTGTGCCGGGCGGCGCCCGAGGCGAAGATCCTCGTCCTCCTGCGCGACCCGGTCGAGCGCTACCGGTCCGGGCTCGTGCACCGGCTGACGCGCGCGCCGGAGCGCCGCCGCGAGATGCTCGCCGCGGACGC
>JANJUA010000018.1 GCA_024710825.1 Solirubrobacteraceae bacterium | reverse complement strand
CAGGATCAACCGACTGACAGGAGGCCACACATGGCGCTTGTTCGCTGGGAGCCGGTGACCATGAACCGGCTGCTCACCAACCTCTTCGACACCCCGACCGGCACCGCGGGCCCCGCCCGGCGCTGGATCCCCGCGATGGACCTCGCCGAGAGCGACGACGCGTACGTGCTGCGCGCCGACCTGCCCGGCGTCGACCCCTCCGACGTGGCGATCGAGCTCCAGGACCGCGTCCTCTCGATCTCCGGCGAGCGCCGCGAGGAGCGCGAGACCGGCTACCACCGCATCGAGCGGAGCTTCGGCTCCTTCCGCCGGACGCTCACCCTCCCGGAGGGCACCGACGCCGACGCGATCACCGCGTCCTTCGACCAGGGCGTCCTCACCGTGCGCGTCCCCAAGCCGGAGGAGCGCAAGCCGCGCCGCGTCGAGATCGCGGTCGAGGGGTCCGCCGCCCCGGCCGTGGAGGCTGGCGAGGCGAAGTAGCCTCCGGGGCGTGAGCGCCCTCGACATCCTCTCGCGCGACCCCGGCTCGCAGGCGCGGGCCGGGGTGCTGCGCACCGCGCACGGCGACGTGCGCACCCCCGCCTTCGTCCCGCTGGCGACGAAGGGCACGGTGAAGGGGCTCGAGCCGCGCGACGTGGCCGCGCTCGGCTACGACATGGTGCTCGGCAACACCTTCCACCTGTTCCTCGATCCGGGCGCCGAGCTCGTCGAGCGCTTCGGCGGCCTGCACGAGTTCATGCGCTGGGACGGCCCGATCATCACCGACTCGGGCGGGTTCCAGGTCTTCTCGATGGGCCACGGGACCGTGGCCGACGAGATCAAGGGCCGAGCCTCCCACGGCTCCGACCGCTCGGGCGCGATGCTCGCGATCACCGAGCAGGGCGTCCGCTTCCGCTCCTACCGCAACGGCGAGGAGCGCTTCCTGGCCCCCGAGACGTCGATGGAGGTCCAGGCCAAGCTCGGCTCCGACCTGGCGCTCGTCTTCGACGAGTGCACGCCGTTCCACGTCACGCGCGACTACACCGCCCGGTCCACCGAGCGCACGCACCGCTGGCTGCGCCGCTGCCTCGACTGGCACGCCTCCAACGGCCCGGACGGCCAGCTCGTCTACGGCATCGTCCAGGGCGGCGTCTACGAGGACCTGCGGCGGGAGTCGACGGAGGTCGTGGCGAGCTCGGAGGTCGACGGGATCGCGATCGGCGGGTCGCTCGGCGCCGACAAGGACCAGATCTACGAGGTCACCGGCTGGGCCACCGAGGTCCTCGACGAGCACGCGCCGGACCGCCCGCGCCACCTGCTCGGCATCGGCGAGGTGGACGACCTGATCCGCGGCGTCGAGCTCGGCATCGACCACTTCGACTGCGCGATGCCGACGCGCCTGGGTCGCCACGGGATGGCGCTGGTGCCGGACCCCGAGAGTCGCTGGCGCGTCGACCTCACCGGGGCGCGCTTCGCCGAGGCCGATGAGCCGATCCTGGACGGCTGCCCGTGCCCGTGCTGCTCGGCGGGCTTCTCGCGCGGCTACCTGCGCTACCTGCTGCGGGCCAAGGAGCTGACGGGCATGCGCCTCGTCACGCTGCACAACCTCGCCTTCCTGGCGCGGCTCATGGGCGACCTGCGTGAGGCGATCCTCGCCGGGACGCTGGCGGAGACGGCTGCGGCGCTCCGCGCGGGCGCTGCGCCGGGGACGCTGGCGACGCCCGGCTGAACCCGGGCGTCCAAGGGGCGAGCGGACCCGAGCCGGGCGCCTGCGGTTGCTCCTCGCCGAGCCGGATCGCGTCTCGCACCTCCGGGCGTCGCGGCGCGAGGTGGTTGACGAGCGGGTTGACGACGCCGCGGAGGGCCTCGAGCGGGCCGAGCGCCCGCGGGGCTCGGACGACGCGAGCGCGCCGCTCGATCCCGGCGACGATCGCGTCGACCGCCGACGACAGCGGCGCGGTGCCCGTCGTGACCCGGCTGCGCTGCGTCGCGGGGTGCGCGTTGGCCTGGCGGACCATGTCGGTGTCGACGAAGCCGAAGTAGGCGCAGCCGACCGCGGTGCCCTTCGGCGCCAGCTCGACGCGCAGGCAGTTCGCCAGGGCCTCGACGCCGGCCTTGCTGGCGGCGTATGCGGACATCAGCGGGAAGTGGAGGATCGCCGCGGCGGATGCGATCGCCAGGACGTAGCCGCGGCGCGCGATGACGTGAGGCAGCGTCGCGTGGATCGTGTCGTAGACGCCCATGAGGTTGACGTCGATGGTGTGCGCGAAGTCGTCACGCGGCAGCGTCGTGACCGTGCCGACCGGTGCGACGCCCGCGTTGGCGACGACCACGTCGATGCCGCCGAAGCGCTCGACGGTCCCGGCCACGGCGGCGTCGAGCGCCGCCCGGTCGGTGACGTCCGCCTCGAAGGCGACGGCCTCCGGGCCCAGCTCCTGCGCGAGCGCCGCGAGCAGCTCGGGCTCGAGCCCCACGAGCGAGAGCCTGGCGCCCTTCGCCGCCAACGCCCGGGCGACGCCTGCGCCGATCCCGCGCGCGGCTCCGGTGACGAGGACGACGCGGCCTTCCACGGTGTAGCTCATGGCGCGGCAACGTACCGGGGCGACGAGGGCGCGCGTCGCACCCGGGCGGCGCCGCCTACCGAGTGTTGTCCTCGATGAGCTTGCGCATCGCGTCGACGCTGCGGTCGACGGAGTCGAAGACGACGTCGCGCAGTTGCACCCGCTGGCTGTCGCTCATCGACGAGACGATCGCCAGGCCGACCCCGGCGCCGACGAGCGCCAGGATGAGCAGCAGGGCGAGAAAGCGCCCCGCCCGGCGCTTGCGCTGCCGCGGCGACGTCGCGGCCGGCCGCG
>JANJUA010000411.1 GCA_024710825.1 Solirubrobacteraceae bacterium | reverse complement strand
ACAGGATCGTCGGCACGCCGAACGCGGCCAGGTCGGCGATCAGGGCCAGCCCCTCGCCCGTGGTCAGCTCCCCGGGGTACTCGCGGTCCATCGAGTCCGAGTAGCAGTGCGCGCAGTGCAGGTTGCAGCGCTGCGTGACGTTCCACACCACGACCGGCTTCTTGTCGGCGGTGAAGTGCAGCAGGTGGGCGGGCGATCGCGCGCTCGACCGGCCGTAGCGCAGGGCATCCTGCGGGCCTATCACGCCGTTGAGGAGCCGTGACACGCTCAGCATCGACGCGAGCCTACGCGCCGTCGGCGCCCGGCGCGACGGGGGAGACCACGGATCCCGGTCCGTGGATCGCGCGGACGGGTGGCGCCGGGCCGCCGCCGCGGCGGAGCGGCTCGCCGCCCGCGTCGACGCGATCCGCCTTCACCCGGCGGTGTCGGGCCCGGTAGGGCTCGCGGTCCCTTGCGCGAGCGGATCGGCGGGACGCCCGCGTACAGCCGCGCCGCGGGCGGAGAGCGGCGGTGCGCCTGTCGATCCGGGCTGTCGGCCGACCGGTCTCGGGCGCAGCGCGCCGACCGCCACGCCGCCGATCCGCAGCGCCAGGACCCCGGCCACGGCGAGCACGGCCACCGTCGCGACGCGCTCCGGCCCGTCGGCGGCCGCCGCGCGAGCGACGGCGAGGGCCGTGATCGCCAGGGCGGCCGCCGCCGTCAGCAGCGTGTCGAGGCGGGGACGCACGACGGGCAGGGGCGCGCCGAAGCCGCCACGCACGCGTCGCAGCACCGCGAGCAGGTGCAGCAGCGAGCCGGCCACGGTCAGGCCGACCCACCCCACCAGCAGCAGCGCCGCGAGCATCGAGCGCCGCGCGCCGACGAACGGCGCCCAGGCGCCGTCGGCCAGTGTGACCACGAGCGCCGCCAGCGTCCCCGCGAGCAGGAACGCCGTCGCGACGGCGATCAGCCGCGGCGGGAGCGCCAGCCGCTGCGGCGCCCCCCGCAGGCCGGCGGCGACGTTCGCGCCGAGCAGCGTCGCGGCGACCGCCAGCGCCAGCCACCCGACGGCGACGATTGCCGTCACGGCGAAGGCGGCCCCGGCCGCGAGCGCGGCGACGCCGGCCAGCCACAGCCGGAACGCGGGCGCCTGCAGCCGCGGGAAGCGCAGACGCGTGCCCGTCAGCGAGGGGAAGAACGTGTGGAGCGTGCCGACGATCGCCGTGCCCAGCCAGCCGCCGAGGTTCAGGGCGAGGTGGGCGCCGAGCAGAGAGCCGTGCGACCACGCGAGTCCTCCGGCCATCAGCATGCCGAGCACGGCTCCGAGCGCGAGGCAGGCGGCGCCGGCCTGGTACCAGCGGATCGCCCAGCGGGCCTGCTGCAGCGAGCTGCGCTGCATCGCATGAAGGCCGAGCGCGAACAGCGCCAGCCCGATCACGATCAGCGCGCCGCCGGCGTCCACGAGCGGACGTACGTCGAGCGCCATGCCGGCGGTCACGAGCAGCGTCCCGGCGTTCCAGGCGGCGAGCTGGGCGTGGATGAGCCGCCGTGGCGGCGGGTCCGTCGCGAGGAACGCGCCGACGAAGAACTGCGCAGCCCCGAGCACGAGCTGCGAGACGCCGCCGAGGAGCACGAGGTGCAGGGCCGTCCAGCGCAGCCAGGTCACGTCGGTGACGGCGTGCAGCAGCGCCGCGACGGCGCCCGCGAGCAGCAGGGCCAGGCCGGCGGAGAAGAACACGGTGAGCAGGCTGCTGGGCCGCGGTCGGCCGTCGGAGGGCGTGCGCCGCCGCCGGCAGCGACTCGGGGCGGGCTCGGCCCTCACAACGGCGGAGCGGGTGTGCCAGGAACGTCCATGGCCTCCACTTTACCTACGACCGATGGGGAAAGTCTGCGGCGGGCGGACGACCGCGCCCACCGGATCGGCGGATCCGGGCTCAGAGCAACGCGCGCACGATCAGCGCCACGAGGACGATCGCGACCGCCACGGCGAGCACCCAGCCGAGCAGCTGGAAGGCCTCGCGCTCGGAGCGCAGCGGGTTCACAGGATGTAGACCGTCGTGAACACGACGACCCACATGATGTCCACGAAGTGCCAGTAGATCCCGGGAATCTCGAGCCCGCGATGGTGCGCGGAGGAGAAGTGCCCGCGGAACACCCGGATCGCCACGAAGCACAGCAGCATCAGCCCGATGAAGACGTGCGCGCCGTGCAGGCCCGTCAGCCCGTAGAAGATCGAGCCCTGCGCGCTGTCGCTCGGCGAGAAGCCGATGTGGACGTACTCGTTGATCTGGATGAACAGGAACGTGAACCCGAGCAGCGCCGTCGTGAAGATCCCGGCCCTCATGCCCGCGCGGTTGTCGGCCTTCGCCGCCATGACCGTCCAGTGCATGGTCAGCGACGACGACAGGAGGATCGCCGTGTTCACGCCGGCGATCGCCTGCGGCAGGTGGGTGCCCTCCGCCGGCCACTCCGCCCCCTGCACCACGCGGATGAAGAAGTACGCGGTGAAGAACGCGCCGAACACCATGATCTCGCTGATGATGAACAGCAGCATCCCGAGCGTCGGCGCGTCGACGCGCGAGGACCGGTTCGCCGGCGGAGGCCCGTGGTGCTCGTCGTGACCGCCGCCGTGCGGCAGCGTGAGGGCGCCGGCCTCCACGGCTAGCTCACGTCCGCCGTGTCGCGGACGTCGGACGCCACGTGGTCGACGGGACCGTCCACCGCCTTGCGCACGCGCCCGACGAGGTCGGCGCGCAGCCAGCCGGACTTCTCCGGGCCGAACGTCGAGATGACCGTCTCGTCGACCCGGAAGAGCTGGTGGGCGTTCTTGGTCGCGATGTACGGGTCGGGATCTCCGATCATCCCGGCGGCCAGGATCCCCTCGCCGCGCAGGCGCTCGAGCAGCTTGGCGAGGCGCTCGCGCGCCTGATGCGTGTGCACGCCCTCGCCGCCCTCCTGGGGGACGACGACGACGAACAGCCGCTGCGCGTCGCCCTCGGCGTCCTTGCTGCGCAGATGCTCGAAGAGGTGATCGGTGCTCGCCGTCCGGTTGGCGACGACCAGCGTCACGTTGAACGGGAGCCCCTCGCGGTCGATGTCGGTGACGACGTGCTCGACCGGTAGACCGGACGCGTCCCTGATGCGCTCCACGAGGTCGCGCCGCAGCCATCCCGAGGTCGTCGCCGGCTTCGTCGAGACGATGATCTCGTCCGGCGCGTGCTCGCGGATCGCGTCCAGCGCCGCCGTGTACGGGTCGGGATCGCCGACCTCGCCGACCGACTCGATGCCCATCGCGTCGCGCAGGTACGCGCGCGCGAGATCGACGCGCACCTGCGCCGCCTGCCGAACGGCCTCGTCGTAGATGACCGCGCCGTGCTGCGGCCGGGTCCGCGGCACGCAGACGACGAAGCTCGCGTCGCCCCGCTCCGCGCGCTTGCGCACCGCCTCGATCAGCGGCTCGCCCCCGATCGTCTCGTTCGCCACCACCAGGATGCGTGCCATGGCTCAGTCCCCCACAGGCGCGGCGCCGGCGGGCGTCGCGGTCGTTTTCACCTCGGCGCCCTTGAAGACGCCGTGCACCGCCCCGGGCACCCCGTACTCGTACGGCCCGCCCACGACGGTCGGGATCGTGTCGAAGTTGAAGATCGGCGGCGGCGACGAGACCTGCCACTCGAGCGTCAGCGCCTTCCACGGGTTCGCGGGCGCCCGTATGCCCGCGCGCCACGAGACGACCATGTTGTAGACGAAGACGAGCGTGCTCAGCCCCACGACGAACGACGCGATCGAGATGAAGAGGTTCCAGCCGGCGAACTCCTGGGCGTAGTCGGCGACCCGCCGCGGCATCCCCTCGATGCCGATCAGGTGCATCGGCGCGAACGTGAGGTTGAAGCCGACGAACGTCGTCCAGAAGTGCAGCTTGCCGAGCCGCTCGTCGTACATCCGCCCGGTCATCTTCGGGAACCAGTAGTAGGCGCCGGCGAAGATCGTGAACAGCGAGCCGCCGAACAGCACGTAGTGGATGTGGGCGACGATGAAGTACGTGTCGCTGACGTGGATGGTGAAGGGGATCATGGCCAGCATCACCCCGGAGATCCCGCCGAGCGTGAACATCGTCACGAAGCCGAGGGCGAAGAGCATCGGCGTGTCGAGGTGCAGAACGCCCTTCCACAGCGTCGCCAGCCACGAGAAGATCTTGATGCCCGTGGGGACCGCGATCACCGCCGTGGTGATCATCATCGGCACGCGGATCCACTCCTGCATGCCGGAGACGAACATGTGGTGCGCCCAGACCGTGAACCCGAGCACCACGATCGCCAGCAGCGAGAAGGCCATCATGCGGTAGCCGAAGATCGGCTTGCGAGACTTGACGGCGAGGATCTCGGAGATGATCCCGAAGCCCGGCAGCATCATGATGTAGACGGCCGGGTGGGAGTAGAACCAGAAGACGTGCTGGTACATCAGCACGTCGCCGCCGCGCGTCACCTCGAAGAAGTTGAAGCCGAGCGCCCTCTCGAGCAGGACGAAGAACTGCGACGCGGCGATGAACGGGGTGGCGATCACGACGAGCAGCGAGGTCGAGAAGTTCGCCCACACGAGCAGCGGCATCCGGAAGAACGACATGCCGGGCGCGCGCATCGTGATGATGGTCACGAGGAAGTTCAACGCGGTCGCGATCGACGACGCGCCCGCGAACTGCACGCCGATGGTGAAGAACACCTGGCCTATCGGAGCCTCGGTCGAGAGCGGGGCGTACGCCGTCCAGCCGGTCGAGAACGAGCCGCCGGGAGCGAGGAAGCTCGCCAGCATCATGATCCCGGCGACCGGGAGCATCCAGTACGACAGCGCGTTCAGCCGCGGGAACGCCATGTCCGGCGCACCGATCATCAGCGGCAGCACGTAGTTCGCGAACCCCGCGAAGACGGGGATGATGAACAGGAAGATCAGGATCGACGCGTGGACGCTGAACAGCCCGTTGTAGGCGTTCGGGTTCACGAACTGCATGCCCGGCTGCGCCAGCTCCGCCCGCACGAGCATCGCGAACATGCCGCCGACGAGCAGGAAGAAGAACGAGGTCACGACGTACTGGATGCCGATGACCTTGTGGTCGGTGTTGACCCGGAAGTAGTCCTTCCAGCTCCGGGCGCCGTGGCTCGAGTGCTCCTCGGGGACGGTCGGAGCGCCCGATGCCCAGCGGAACCAGTAGTCGAACAGCCCGAAGCCGATGAAGAAGCCGAACGGCGCCGCGATCAGGGCGACCTGGAGGACCGCGTCGCCGTCGAGCACGGGATCCCACCCGTAGAGGGCGCGGACGCCGATCACGAGCCCGTATGCCAGGGCGACCGCGAGGAGGATGCCGAGGCCGGCACGGGGGAACCCCGGGGCGCGCAAGCTCACTGGGTGGCCTCCTTCAGGTAGGCGACGAGCGCGTCGAGCTCGCTCGCCGACAGGGTCTGCTCGAAGTTCGTCGGCATGACGCCGGCGCCGTAGCCCTCGGCGATCTCCGCCTCCGGGTCGACGATGTCGGTGCGGATCTTGTCCTCCGAGACCCCCTTGAGGACCTCGTCGAGGTCGGGGCCGATCTGGCCGTTGGTGCCCGCGTCGGCGAGCGTGTGGCAGGCGCCGCAGCCCGCGCTGCCGGCGAAGACCTGCTTGCCGGCGGCCGCGAGCTGGCTCTCGTCGGCGCCCTCGGGCACCGCCGGCTGCGACTGCTCCTGCAGCCAGGCGTCGAACTCATCCGGCGTGACGACGCGCACCCGCGAGCGCATCACGCTGTGGCCGAGCCCGCACAGCTCGGCGCAGACCACCGGGTAGGTGCCGCGCCGGTCGGGCGTGATGCGGTAGCTCGTCGTGATGCCGGGCACCGCGTCGAGCTTCACCGAGAACTCCGGCACCCAGAAGTCGTGGATGACGTCCTTGGCCTGGATGTCGAACTTCACGGGACGGTCCACGGGAAGGACCAGCTCGGTGGTCGACAGCGGCTTCTCACCGCCGGCGATCTCCTTCGGGTACGTGAACGTCCAGGCGAACTGCTGGCCGGTGACGCCGATGGTCATCTCCTGGCGCTCGCTCGCCGGGGCCTCCTCGATGTCCCGGAGCACGACGTAGGAGTAGGCGCAGAGGCCGAGGATGAGGAGCGCCGGAACGGCCGTCCACACGACCTCCAGCAGCGTGTTGCCGTGGATCGGCGGGCCGTCCTGGTCCTCCTGGCCCGGCCGCATCCGGAACTGGATGACGGCGCCGATCACGACGGTCAGGACCAGGACGAAGATCGGGACCGACGCGATGAGCAGCACGTCGTAGAGCGTGTGGACCTTGCCGGCCTGCGTGGAGGCGAGCGTGGGGAACCAGTCGATGGCGAGCGCGAGCGCGATCCCGACCGCGCTCGCGACCACTCCTCCGACCACCATCGCGACAGCCCCCCGTCGCATGAGCTAGACCCCCTCTGCCCTCATGGACGGCGCATCCTAAGCGCGAATCGGACGGACGGCAACCCGACCGTCCGCCAGCAGCCATCGGCTACGCCGCGGCGACGGTCCCGGTGGGGTCTTGGTGGGCACGGAACTCCGACGGCGCCTTGCCGTGGTGGCGCCGGAAGGCCTTGGCGAACTGAGCGGGCTGGCGGTAGCCGACCCGGTGGGCGACCTCGCGCACCGTGAGCGAGCGCCGCTGGAGCAGCTCGGCGGCGCGCTCCATCCGGATGGCCGTGAGGTGCTCGCGGAACGTCGTGTCCCCGATCTCGGCGTAGGCCCGCTGGAGCTGGCGGCGCGACGAGGCGACCCGCCGGGCGATGTCGTCGAGCGACAGATCGGCCGCGTACTCGGCCTCCACGATCGCTACGGCGTCGTCGTAGAGGCTGGTGCGGAGCTGGACGGTGGCAGGGCGCTGCATGTGACCTCTACGCGTCTACCCGCGTTCGCGGCGAACCTGCACATCGACGGGCGGCGAAGATGGCGCGCGGCCGATGCCGGCCCCTCTGCTACGGTTCGTGGCAGACGATACGAGGGAGGGCTGAGCCGGATGCAGGTGCGCGACGGGATGAGCAACGTGGTCCTGACGATGGGCCCGGGGCACACGCTGCGTGACGCGGCGCGACTGATGACCGACCGGCGCGTCGGCGCTGCCGTCGTCAACGACCCGGACGGGGCCGGGCCGTCGATCGTCACCGAGCGCGACGTGCTCGCCAGCATCGCCGCGGGACAGGACCCCGACGTGGAGCTGATCGGGGCGCACCTGACGACGAACGTCGTCTACGCCGCGCCCTCGTGGTCGCTGGAGGAGGCCGCGGCCGCGATGGTGAGGGGCAGCTTCCGCCATCTGATCGTGATCGACGGGGGCGAGGTCTGCGGCCTGCTGTCCATGCGCGACATCGTGCGCTGCTGGACGGACGACGGCTCGATCTGCGACGTGCCCGAGCCGGCCCGCTTCGCGCGCGCCTGAGCGGCCGCGGGCCTGCCGGCGGGGGCCGGGTGGCGGACCCGCGTCGCTCGGCGAGGGACGTCGGCCCGTTCAGCGACGGCTACGTGCTCTGACATGGCGGTCGTGTGATCTGCGAAGGACGCAGGGAGCGAAGCGTGCGCCAGCACGTGAGCGACCGAGGACGCACGCAGATCGCGCGAGCGTCGTGTCAGACGGCTAGTGGTGGTGCTCGAGCGGTAGCTCGGCGATGTCGCGGCGCGTGTCCGCGATCCAGCGCACGATGCACCACGCCGAGATGATGAGGCCGGCGATGACGAGCACGATCGTCGTCGTCACGCCGAGGAGCACCATGGTGATGCCGACCGTGAGCATGAGCGGCAGGATCGTCGGGCCGGGGAGGTGGATCTCCTCGCCGGCGGGCGGGATCTTGGGATCGAGGTCGCTCATGCCACGTAGAGCGCCGCGGCGACGAAGGTCATGCCGAACATGAAGACGCACACGGCCGCCGCGATGAGGCCGGTGCGGATGTTCTTGCGTGCGAGTCGACGGTCCATGCGCTTTCAGATCCTAGTTCAAAAGGGCTACAGGCGGACGTCCGCCACCATCGCGACGAACAGCAGCGCGAGGTAGGCGAGCGAGAAGAGGTAGAGCGTGAGGGCGGCGCGGCGGTCCGCGCGGCGGTACAGGCGCCACGCCAGGCCGATGAACGCGCCCCCGAGGGCGAGCGAGCACACCAGGTACGTGATGCCGAAGGCGCCCGCGCAGAACGGGAGCTGGCTGACCGCGTACAGCAGGATCGAGTAGAGCAGGATCTGCTTGCGCGTCTCCTTCTCGCCTCGCACGACGGGCAGCATCGGGACCTTGACGTTCGCGTACTCGTCCTTCATCAGCAGGGCGAGCGCCCAGAAGTGGGGGGGCGTCCAGAAGAACACGATCGCGAAGAGGTACAGCGCGGTGCCGCTGAGCCCGCCGGTGACCGCTGCCCAGCCGACGAGCGGCGGGACGGCGCCGGCGGCGCCCCCGATCACGATGTTCTGCGGCGTGCGGCGCTTCAGCCAGATGGTGTAGACCAGCGTGTAGCCGAGGAAGCCGCTGAACGACAGCGCCGCGGCGAGCGGGTTGACGAGCAGCGACAGCCACACGACGGCCAGCGCGGCGAGCACGAGCCCGAAGGTCAGCGCCGCCCTGGGGGAGACGCGGCCGGACGCGACGGGGCGCGTCGACGTCCGCTCCATCTTCCGGTCCAGGTCGCGGTCGTACCAGTGGTTGACCGCGCCCGCGCCGCCCGCGGAGAGATAGCCGCCGATGACGGTCGCCAGGATGAGCCCGATGGAGGGGTCGCCCGCGATCTCCATCGCCGCCACCGTGGTGAGCAGCAGCAGCGACTGGACCTTCGGCTTCGTCAGGGTGACGTAGTCGCCGACCAGGCTGTGCTTGTGGGCGGCGACGGCCTCCACGGGAGCCCTATCCGCGGACGAGCGACTCGGGCGCCGGTGCCGCCTCGGCGACCGGCACGCCGGTGTTGCGCTCGATCTCGCGTCGGATGTCCTTCATGGGCTCGACGGAGCGGACGCGCGGGACGACGTCGAAGTTGACCGTCGGCGGGGGCGACTCGGTGTACCACTCGAGCGTGTTGCCCTTCCACGGGTCCGGCCCGGCCACGGGGCCGCGCTTGACCGACCGCGCCACGTTGATGATCGTCACCAGCACGCCGAGGCCCAGGATGAACGAGCCGACGGTCGAGATCCGGTTGTACAGGACGAGGTTGCCGACGTCCGGGTACTCGTAGACGCGCCGCGGCATGCCGTCCATGCCGATCGTGTGCTGGATCAGGAACGTCACGTTGAAGCCGATGTACATCAGCGCGAACGAGAGCTTGCCGAGCCCCTCGTTGAGCATCCGGCCCGTGATCTTCGGGAACCAGTAGTAGATCCCGGCGAAGACCGCGAACACCGCGCCGCCCATGAGGACGTAGTGGAAGTGCGCGACGACGAAGTACGTGTCGTGCAGCTGCCAGTCGACCGGGAAGATCGCGACGATGATGCCGGTGATGCCGCCGACGACGAACTGCGACAGGAAGCCGGCGGCGAAGATCAGCGGCGTCTTGAACTCGATCGTGCCGCGCCAGAGCGTGGCGAGCCAGTTGAAGATCTTCACGCCGGTGGGTATCGCGATGAGGAACGAGCTCATCATGAAGAAGACGAGCACCACCGTCGGGCTCGGCGACGTGAACATGTGGTGCGCCCACACGAGCAGGCCGAGGAACGCGATGACCACGGTCGACGCGGCGATCGCCTTGTAGCCGAAGATCGGCTTGCGGGCGAACACCGGCAGGACCTCGGAGATGATCCCGAAGCCCGGCAGGACCATGATGTAGACCTCGGGGTGGCCGAAGAACCAGAACAGGTGCTGCCACAGCAGCGGCGAGCCCCCGTTGGCCGGGTCGTAGAAGTTCGTCCCGAAGTGGCGGTCGGTCAGCAGCAGGGTCACGGCGCCGGCGATGACCGGCAGCGCCAGGATCAGCAGGATCGCGTAGACCAGGATGGTCCACACGAACAGCGGCAGGCGGCCCCAGCCCATGCCGGGCGCGCGCATGTTGGCGATCGTGGCGTAGAAGTTCACCGCGCCGACGAGCGAGGACAGGCCGGTGAGGTGCACGAGGAAGATCCACGCGTCGACCCCCGCCGAGGGCATGAACGCCTCGTCGGACAGCGGCGTGTAGCTCGTCCAGCCCATCGCCGGCGGGTCGAAGAAGACGGAGCCGTAGAAGACGAGGCCGCCGGCCAGCAGCAGCCAGTACGACAGCGCGTTCAGGCGCGGGAACGCCATGTCGCGCGCCCCGATCATCAGCGGCACGAAGTAGTTGCCGAAGCCGGCCATGATCGGCACGACGAACAGGAAGACCATCGTCGTCCCGTGCATCGTGAAGAGCTGGTTGAACGTCTCCGGCGTCAGGAGCGTGTTCTGCGCGGTCCCGAGCTGCATGCGGATCAGCAGCGCCTCGACGCCACCGAGCACGAAGAAGACGAACGTCGTGACCAGGTAGAGGATGCCGATCTTCTTGTGATCGGTCGTGGTCAGCCAGTCCACGATGCCGCTGCGCTCGCGGCGCACGGAGTGCGCCACGACTTGCGGCACAGGCTTCAGGGAGGGGGAGTCAGCGGCCATCGGGTCTCAGCTCACGGGGTTGCGTTGGGGTCCTGGGCGAGGCGCTCGCGCGAGGCGGCGGCGGCCTCGTCGGCCGCCTGGATGGAGGCGCTCTTCTCGGCGATCCACTCGCGGTACTCCTCGGGGCTCACGGCACGGACCTTGGCGATCATGTTCGCGTGGCCGTTGCCGCACAGCTCGGCGCACTGCCCATGGAACACGCCGGGCTTGTCGATCCGGAACCAGGCGTAGTTCGTGTACCCCGGAACGGCGTCCATCTTGCCGCCGAGCTCGGGGATCCACCAGGAGTGCACCACGTCCTGCGACCGGATGTCGAGCGTGACGGTCGTGCCGACCGGCACGACCATCTCCTCGTACGAGAAGGGGTTGTTCAAGTTGTTGTCGTCGCCGTCCGGGTACGTGTAGCGCCAGAGGTACTGCTGGCCGTTGACCTCGATGTTCAGCGCCTTGCCGTCGGGCGGCACGCGCTTCTCGCCCACCGCGGCGACCGGCGACGCGAGGGCCGCGGCGGCGCCCGGCGCCGAGTTGGAGGGGTCGCGGATGCCGGGGAGCATCGCGAAGGTGATGACGGCGAGGACCACGAGGACGACCGCGGCGCCGACCGTCCAGCCGATCTCCAGGCGGGTGTTGCCGTGGATCTGGGCGGCGACGGCGCCCTTGCGGGCCCGGAACTTGATCAGCGCGTAGATCAGCGTCCCCTCGACCCCGATGAACACGACCACGCCGACGAGGAACGTCAGCAGGTAGAGCGTGGAGATGCGGTCGGCGTTGGAGGATCCGCCGCTCTCGGGGGTGAAGAGGTCGGCCATCGCGGCGGGTGCGACGACGAGCGTCGCGACCATCGCGGCGAGGAAGGTCAGAGTGATTAGGTGGCGTCTGTTGCGGCCCATGAAGCGGCGGGGATGTTAGTGGAGGGACGGTGGGAGCGAGTCTCGACGTGTGCCGAGTCAGGCTCCTCGGAAGGTGGGTTGGCGCTTCTGCAGGAAGGCGGCGACGCCCTCCGCGAAGTCGGTGCTGGCGGCCATCTCCTGCTGGATGCCGGCCTCGAGGTCGAGCTGTTCGTCGAGCCGACCGTAGAGCATCGCGTTGAGCTGGCGCTTGGTGCCCGCGTAGGACCGCGTCGGACCGGCCGCCAGGCGGCGCGCCAGGGCCTCGGCCTCGTCGCGCAGAGCGGCGTCGGGCACGACCCGGTTGACCAGGCCCCACTCGAGCGCCTGGGGCGCGGGGATGCGCTCGCCGAGCATCGCCATCTCCGCCGCGCGGGCCATTCCCACCCTGGCGGGGACGAACAGCGACGAGCCGCCGTCCGCGACGAGGCCGATGTTCACGAAGGCGAGCAGGAGATAGGAGGACTCGGCGGCGACGACCAGGTCGCAGCTGAGCGCCAGCGACATGCCGATGCCGACCGCGGGGCCGTTGACGGCGGCCACGACCGGCTTCGGCATCCGGCGGATGCCGGCGATGATCGGGTGGTACGCCTCGGTGAGCACCTTGTGCAGGTCGGGATGGCCCTCCGGCGTGAGCCCTCTGCCCGTGATGTCCTTGAGGTCGGCCCCGGACGAGAACGCCCGACCGGCGCCGCAGATCAGGACGGCGCGGACGGCCTCGTCCGCGGCGACGTCCTCGACGGCGGCGCGCAGCTCCTCGCCCAGTTCCAGGTTCCACGCGTTGAGCGCGTCGGGACGGTCGAGCTCGATCGTCGCCAGGCCTTCGGAGACGGTGAGGTTGACGGCTGCCATGGTGCGGCACTCTATGCACATGCGACCGACGATCGGGATCTGCGCGTCGCTCGAGCGGGCCCGTTGGAGCGTCTGGGACCAGGGCCCCCACCCGCTTTCGCGCATGTACGTCGAGGCGGTCCGGCGGGCGGGCGCAGGCGCCGTCCTGCCGCCGGTCGACGAGGCCTGGGTGCGCGAGCCGGACGAGCTCCTCGACCGGATCGACGGGCTCACGCTCGCGGGCGGCGCCGACATCGACCCGGCGGCCCACCGCGTCGCGCCTGTTCGGAGCGCTCGTCGAGGAGGCGGCGTCCGGCGCCGAGGGCCGCCGACCGCCCCGGGGATGAGCCGACCTGGGCGCCGTTTATGCTGGCTCGGTTGTGCGCTTGTCAACCGCCATGAAGGGCGTCGCGTGGGGTGTCGTCGCCATCGGGGTGG
>JANJUA010000408.1 GCA_024710825.1 Solirubrobacteraceae bacterium | reverse complement strand
GAACCGGTACGGGTCCGTCGCGATCTCCTGGATCCGCTCGTCCTTGTCGGGGACGATGTCGATGCGGCCCAGCCGCTCCAAGGTGTCCGGATCGAGGATGTCGGCGGTGCCGTCCCAGTTGTTGCCGACGAAGACGGCGCGACGTACGTCGTCCCCGCCTGGCTCGACGCGGTCGGCGGCCGGGTGCGCGCGCAGGGCGTCGCGGATCTGCTCGCCGAGCCCCAGCGCGCGCGGGAGCAGCACGCGGGGGGCGGCGTCGGCGTCGCCGAGCCCCGCCTCCAGCGAGGCGAGGACGCTCTCCTCGAAGCGGCGGCCGAAGCCGCGCACGTCGCGCAGCTTCTCGGCCTCCGCCGCCTCCCGCAGCGCGTCGAGCGAGTCGATGCCGAGCTCGTCGAAGAGCCTGCGGGCGCGCTTGGGGCCCAGCCCGGGCAGCCGCGTGAGCTCCATGAGGCCGGGTGGGAACTTCGCCCGCAGCTTCTCCGCGGCGGGGATCGTGCCGGTGTCGAGCAGCGCCTTGAGCTTCTCCTCCAGCGTCCTGCCGACGCCCGGCAGCTCGGTGACGCGCCCCTCGCGCGTCATGGCGCTCACCGACACCGGAGCGTCGCGGACGCTGCGCGCCGCGGTCCGGTAGGCGAGGACCCGGTGGATCACCGCCCCGTCCAGCTCGTACAGGTCGGCGAGCTCGTCGAACGCCGCGGCGATCGCCATGTTCGAGTAGTCCGGCACGGGCTCGCCTACAGTACCCGCCTCCATGCTCCCCTGGCTCGTGCTCCCCACCTACGACGAGGCCCCCAACGTCGAGGGGGTCGTGAGAGCCGCGCACGGGGTTCTCAGCCGCGCGGCGCCCGAGGGATTCCGCATCCTGGTGGTCGACGACGACTCTCCTGACGGGACGGGCGCGATCGCCGACCGGCTCGCCGGGGAGCTGCCCGAGGTCGGCGTCCTGCATCGCGCGGTGCGCGAGGGGCTGGGCCCGGCGTACCTCGCCGGCTTCGCTCACGCGCTGGACGCGGGCGCCGGCTACGTCATGGAGATGGACGCCGACTTCTCGCACGACCCCGCGGACCTCGCCCGGCTGCTCGGGGCGGTGCGCGACGCCGGGGCCGACCTGGCGCTCGGGTCGCGCTACGTGCGCGGTGGGGGCGTCGAGGACTGGAGCCTGCTGCGGCGGCTGGTCTCGCGCGGCGGGTCGCTGTACGCGGCGCTCATGCTCGGCCTGCGCATCCGGGACCTGACCGGCGGCTTCAAGTGCTTCCGCCGCGAGGTGCTCGAGGCGATCGACCTGTCCACGGTGCGCTCGAAGGGGTATGCCTTCCAGGTGGAGCTGACCTATCGCGCGGTGCGGCGCGGCTTTCGCGTCGTGGAGGTGCCGATCGTCTTCCGCGATCGCGTGCGCGGGCGCTCGAAGATGAGCTGGCGGATCGCGGCCGAGGCGGTCGTCCTGGTGCCGCGGCTCCGCCGCTTCATTTTGTATAGTGACAGGGCAACGACCGACGAGGAGCACTGATGGCAGCGCTGCAGGACGTCACCGACACGAACTTCCAGGCTGAGGTGATCGAGGCGACCGAGCCCGTCCTCGTGGACTTCTGGGCGCCGTGGTGCGGCCCCTGCCGCGTCGTCGGCCCGGTCCTCGAGGAGATCGCGCAGGAGCGTGGGCTGCGCGTGGTCAAGCTGAACGTCGACGAGAACCAGCAGACCGCCGCGAAGTACGAGGTCCTCTCGATCCCGACGATGATCCTCTTCAAGAACGGCGCGCCCGCCACGAAGATCATCGGCGCCTACCCGAAGCGCAAGCTCGAAGCGGAGCTGGAGCCGGCGCTGGCGTAGCGCCTAGCGTCTGGGGGCGTGCATCGCCGCCCCCTCGCGCTCCTGTCCGCCGGGCACCTGGCCGTCGACTCCTGTCAGGGGGTCATCCCTGCGCTGCTGCCGTTCCTCATCGCTCAGCGCGGTTGGAGCTACGGACAGGCGGCCACGCTCGTCCTGGCGGCGACCGTGGCCTCCTCCGTCGTGCAGCCGCTCTTCGGCTGGCTGTCGGACCGCAGCCCGATGGCCTGGCTCATGCCGACCGGCCTGGCGCTGAGCGGGATCGGCATCGCCGCCGTCGGGCTGATGCCGAGCTACGGCGCCACGTTCGCGGCGATCGTCGTCAGCGGGCTCGGCGTGGCCGCGTACCACCCGGAGGCGTCACGCTTCGCCCACTACGCGTCCGGGGACCGTCGGGCGACGGGCATGTCGCTGTTCAGCGTGGGCGGCAACGCGGGCATGGCGCTCGGACCGATCATGGCCACGCCGCTCGTGCTCGCCTTCGGGATGAAGGGCACCGCCGGCCTCGTGCTGCTGCCGGGCGCCATCGCCCTGGTGCAGCTCGCGCTCCTGCCTCGCCTGGCGCGATTCCGGCCATCGGCCGGCCACGCGAGCCACGGCTCCGGCGCCCGCAACCGCTGGGGCGCGTTCACGCGCCTGAGCCTGGCGATCGTCATGCGCTCGTGGGTCTTCTTCGGGCTCGTCACGTTCGTGCCGCTGTACTTCGTCGCCGACCTGGGCACGTCGAAGGCCGACGGGAACGCCGCGCTGACGGTGATGCTCGCCGCGGGCGCCGTCGGCACGCTGCTCGGCGGGCCGCTGGCCGACCGCCTCGGCGCGCGCGTCGTCTTCGTCGCGTCGATGGGCCTGCTGCCCCCGCTCATCGTGCTGTTCCTGCTCGCGAGCCCGGTGCTCGCGGTCGTGGCGCTCGCCGCCATCGGCGCGGCGACCATCGCCACCTTCTCCGTCAGCGTCGTGATGAGCCAGGCGCTGCTGCCGGGTCACCTCGGCATCGCGTCCGGCGTGAGCCTCGGCCTGTCGATCGGCCTCGGCGGCGTCGGCGCGGCGCTGCTCGGCGTGATCGCGGACGAGATCGGCATCCGCGGCGCCCTGGAGATCGTCGCGGTGCTGCCGCTCCTGGCGCTCGCGCTCGCCCTCACCCTGCCGGGCGGGCGACCCATGCGTCGATCAGGCGGCGAGCTATCGCCAGCCGCGGCGGCAGATTCGCCGCGCCCAGCTCCGCGCGGCTGAACCAGCGCACGTCCTCCAGCTCGCCGTCGCGGACGACCGGCTCGCCCGTCGCGTAGCGGCAGTCGAATCCGAGCATGAGCGAGGCGGGGAACGGCCACGGCTGCGACGATCGGTACGTCACGCCGTCCACCGCCACCCCGGCCTCCTCGTCGACCTCGCGCATGACGGCCTCCTCGAGCGACTCGCCCGGCTCGACGAAGCCCGCGAGGCACGAGTAGCGCCCGGGCTCCCAAGAGGCCTGCCGGCCGAGGAGCACCCGGTCGCCGGCCCGGTCGACGACGAGCATGATCACGACCGGATCGGTGCGCGGGTGGTGTTCGACGCCGCACGCGGGGCAGGCGCGGACGTGGCCCGCCTCGGCCGGGAGGCTCGGTGCGCCGCAGGCGGCGCAGAAGCGGTGGCGCCGGTGCCAGTTACCCATCGCCACGGCGTACGCGGCGAGGCCGCCCGCCTCCTGGTCCAGCGCCGGCGCGAGCTCGCGCAGCGAGGCCAGCCGGGCGCCTCGGGGCGCGGCGGCCACCTCGACGGCGCCCAGCGGGGCGCCGCCGCGCTCGCCGAGCAGGATCGGGGCCGTGCCGTCGAGCGGCTCGGCGTCGCCGGGCGACACCAGGAGCGGCGCGCCATCCGGGTCGACGGCGAGCTCGCCGCCGGCCGTCACGAGCGCGCGCGTACCCGGCTGCGCCAGCCAGGCGTCGTCGCGCCGCCGCCACGCCGCGCGATCGAGGCCGGCCGCCGCGAACGTGTTGGGTGCGAGCTCCACGCCCCGCACGATGCCACAGCCCGATCAGCTGCGGGCGACGCCGATGAGCAGCTCGCGCCCGTCGATCGCCGCGGCGTCGCCGCCTCCGTCGTAGGAGACGGTGGTGGCGAGCGTCTCGCCCGTCACGTAGGCCTCGAAGGCGCGCGCCGCGTCGAGCAGCTCCCCGTCGCCGCCGAGGGTCAGCGCGATGCGGTCGGACACGTCGAGCCCGGCGCGCTTGCGCGCCTCCTGCACGGCGCGGACGATCTCGCGGGCGAGCCCCTCGCGGCGCAGCTCCGCGTCGAGAGCCAGCTCCAACGCCACCGCGTGGGAGCCCTCGCGCTCGAGCTGATAGCCCTCGAGCGGCGCCATCGCGAGCTGAAGGTCGTCGGCGGTGAGCTCGTGGTCGTGGCCGTCGATCGCGACGCCGACCGTCTGGCCGTCGCGCAGCGAGCGGGCGACATGCGCCGGGTCCAGCGCCTCGATCGCGGCCGCGACCTGCGGCATCGCCCTGCCGAAGCGCGGCCCGAGCCGGCGATAGTTGGCCTTGACCTCGTAGGAGCCGAGCTCGTCGGCGTTGTCGACGAAGCGCAGCTCCTTGACGTTGAGCTCGTCGGCGACGACGTCCGCGAGACGCTCGATCGCCGCCCGCTCCCGGCGGTCGGCGACGACCACCGCCGCGCGCAGCGGCTGGCGCACCTTCGCGTTGGCCTGCTTGCGCGCCGCGAGGCCCAGCCGCACCGTCTCGCGAGCGACCGCCATCGCCGCCTCGAGCTCCGCGTCGCGCTCGGCGGGCTCCGGCCAGTCGGTGACGTGCACCGACGGCTCGCTGCCGTCGAGGCCCTCGTAGAGCTCGTCGGCGACGAACGGCGTGAACGGGGCGAGCAGCTTGGAGACCGTGAGCAGGCACGTGCGCAGCGTGTCGAACGCGGCCTGCTCGCCGTCCCAGAAGCGCCGGCGCGAGCGGCGCACGTACCAGTTGGAGAGGTCGTCGACGAACGCGGCGATCGCGCGGCCGGCGGTGGTGGCGTCGTAGGCGTCGAGGCGCTCGGTCACCTCGCCGACCGTCGCGCTCAGCCGCGAGAGCGCCCAGCGGTCGAGGTCCGTCGGCTCGCTCGGGCGCTCGGGCGCGTAGCGGTCGTAGAACGCGTACGTGTTCCAGAGCTGGCGCAGGAAGCCGCGCACGCCGTCGCCGATCGCGTCGATCGAGAAGCGGTAGCCGTCCCACGGCTGCTTGGAGGTGAAGAAGTACCAGCGGAAGGCGTCGGCGCCGTGCTCGTCGAGCACGTCCCAGGGCGCGACGACGTTGCCCTTCGACTTGCTCATCTTCTGGCCCTCGTCGTCGAGGATCAGGCCCAGGCAGACGACGTTGCGGTACGGCGCGCGGTCGAACAGCAGCGTCGAGACCGCCAGCAGCGAGTAGAACCAGCCACGGGTCTGGTCGAGCGCCTCGCAGATGTAGTCGGCGGGGAAGCGCGACTCGAACACCGCCTCGTGCTCGAACGGCGCGTGATGCTGGGCGAACGGCATCGCGCCCGAGTCGAACCAGACGTCGATGACCTCGGGGACGCGCTGCATCCGCCGCGCGCACCGCGGGCACGGGAAGCCGACGTCGTCGACGTACGGGCGGTGCGGGTCGGTCAGCCGCACGCCCGACAGCTCCTCGAGCTCGTCGAACGAGCCGATCGTGTGGGTGTGGCCCTCATCGCAGCGCCACACGGGCAGCGGCGTGCCCCAGTAGCGCTCGCGCGAGAGCGCCCAGTCGACGTTGTTGGTCAGCCAGTCGCCGAAGCGGCCGTGCTTGATGTGCTCCGGGTGCCAGTCGACGGTCTCGTTGGCCGCGAGCAGGCGCTCGCGCAGCTGGGAGGTCGCGATGTACCAGGACGGCTTGGCGTAGTACAGCAGCGGGGTGCCGCAACGCCAGCAGTGCGGGTAGGCGTGCTCGAATGCCTCGACGCGCAGCAGCCGGCCGCGGGCGCGCAGGTCCTCGACCAGGTCCAGGTCGGCGTCCTTGACGAAGCGCCCCTCGTAGGGTCCGATGCGCTCGTCGTAGGTGCCGTCGAGGCGCACCGGGTTGACGACGTTCAGCCCGTACTGCTGGCCGAGCTGGAAGTCGTCCTCGCCGAACGCGATGGCCGTGTGGACGAGGCCGGTGCCGTCGGTGGCCGTGACGAAGTCGCCGAGCAGGACCGAGTGGCCTCGCTCGCCGTAGGCCTCGCCGGAGATGAAGCCAAACGGCGGCTCGTAGCGGACGCCGTCGAGCGCCGCCCCCGGAAAGCGGTCGAGGATCCGCACGTCCTCGCCGAGCACGCGCTCCACCAGCGCCTCGGCCAGCACCGCGATGCCCTGCGGGTAGCGCGCCCGCACGTAGGTCAGCTCGGGGTGCACCGCGACGGCGGCGTTGGAGACGAGCGTCCACGGCGTGGTGGTCCAGACGAGCAGGTCGTCGCCGGACTGCACCGGCCCGCCGTCCTCGGTGACCGGGAAGCGGACGTAGACGGAGGGGTCCTCGACGTCCTGGTAGCCGAGCGCGACCTCGTGGCTGGACAGCGCGGTCCCGCAGCGCGGGCAGTAGGGGACGACCTTGTGGCCCTCGTAGAGCAGGCCCTTGTCGGAGATCTGGCGCAGCGCCCACCAGACCGACTCGACGTAGGTGGCGTCGAGCGTGCGGTAGGCGTGCTCGAGGTCCACCCAGAAGCCGATCCGCTCGGTCAGCCGGTCCCAGTCCTCGAGGAACTCGAAGACCGACTCGCGGCACTTCGCGTTGAACTCGGCGATGCCGTACGCCTCGATCTCCTGCTTCGTCGAGATGCCCAGCTGCTGCTCGACGGCGATCTCGACGGGCAGGCCGTGGCAGTCCCAGCCGCCCTTGCGGTCGACGCGGTAGCCGCGCATGGTCTTGAAGCGCGGGAAGATGTCCTTGAAGACGCGGGAGAGGACGTGGTGGCTGCCCGGACGGCCGTTGGCCGTGGGCGGGCCCTCGTAGAAGACCCACGGCTCCGCGCCGGCGCGGCGCCGCAGCGACTCGGCGAACACGTCGCGCTCGCGCCAGCGCTCGAGGATGCGCTGCTCGAGCGCGGGGAAGCTCACGTTGGGGTCGACGGCCATGGGTCGGTCGATTCTAGGCCGGGGGCCGCAGCGCCTCGGCGCGGAGGGCGAGCAGGAGCTCGAAGCGGGCCTCGGGGTCGTCGAGCGCGTCGCCGAGCGCGTCGCGCAGGCGGGCGAGGCGGTAGCGGACCGTCTGGGGGTGCACGTGGAGGCGCGCGGCCACCGCCGGGGCGCTGCCCTGGAGCTCCAGCCACGCCAGCAGGGTCTCCTCCAGGCGCGCCCGCGAGGCCTCCGTGCGGCCGTCGAGCGCCGCGAGCCGTCGGGCCGCGAGCGCGGCCAGCGGCTCGCGCGCGGCGTCCAGAGCCAGGTCGGCCAGGTGGTCGTCGACGCGCGGCGGCTGCTGCCCCGCCTCCGGCGGCTCGGTGAGCGCGAGCAGACGTCGCGCGGGCCGCAGCGAACCGAGCGCCCGCGCCGGCTCGACGGACGGGCCGACGGCGGACGGTCGGCCCGCGAGGGCCGCTTCGAGCCGCTCCGCCCGGCCCGGGCCGTCAGGGTCGGGCACGAGCAGGCAGGGGTCGCCGAGCGCGGCGCCCGGCAGGACGTCCGGGCCGATCCTGCGCGCCACCGCCCCCGGGTCCACGGGCCGGGCGAGGGCGATCGCGCACAGCGCGCGAGGCACCGGCCAGCCGGCGCGCTCCGCCGCGGCGGCGATGGTCTCGCGGTCGGCCGGGACCTCCTCGAGCAG
>JANJUA010000398.1 GCA_024710825.1 Solirubrobacteraceae bacterium | reverse complement strand
GAGCCGCGCCCGCGCGTCGCGCACCGCGGCGGTGGCCTCCTCGCGGTCCATGCCCCGGCCGCGCAGCAGGTCCACGGCCGTGGAGCGCACCTGGCCCACGATCACGCTCGCCGACAGGTTCGACGTGTCCTCCAGCGCGGCCGTCGAGTACGCCGCCGCGCGCAGCGCCGCGTCCTCCGCCACGCCGGAGCCCTGGCGCGCGGCGAGCTCGTCGGCCAGCGCCCGCACCGCCCGCGCCAGATCGCGGACGGCCTCGATCGCTCGGTCGGGAACGCGCTCGTCCAGCTCGACCGCCCGGATCGCCCCGCGCGCGAGCACGCGCGTGTTGCGGATCGCGTGGTCGACCTGGCCGACGGCGCGCTCGTAGACCCCCAGGTGCGCCCGCGCCCGCCGCCGCGGCGGCGCGAACGTCGCCATCTCCTGGCCGACCGCGATCGACTCGTGGAAGCGGTCGGTCGCGGGGTCGATCCGCCGCGCGCGCTCCAGCGCCCGGGCCGCCGCCGCACGGTCGCGTCCCGCCAGGGCCGCGGCGATGTCGTCCAGCGCCCCCGCGAGCTCCGACAGCACCGGCTCGGCCTCCCGCCGCACGAGCCGCACCGGGTCGGTCGGCACGATCGCGTTGACGACCAGCGCGACGGCGCCGCCGAGCAGCGCGTCGAGGAAGCGCGAGCCGTCGACGCCGTCCGTGGGCGGCTGGATCGTCGCCACCAGCACCGCCGACACGGCGGCCTGCGCGACGAGCAGCGGCCCGCCGCCCAGCAGCACCGCCGCGGTCATGGCGAGCGCGACCACGACCCCGATCTGCCACGCGCCCGTCCCGATGCCGAGCACGAGCAGGTCGCCGATCGCGATGCCGATCGCCACGCCGAGCGGTATCTCGACCGCCCGGCGCCCCCGCTGGCCGAACGTCAGCCCGAGCGTGAGGATCGCCGCGACGGGAGCGAAGAACGGCTGGGAGTGGCCCACCAGCTCCCGGGCGAGGACCCAAGCGATGCCCGCCGCGACCGCCGCCTGCCCGATCGGCAGCGCCGTCCGGCGCAGCGCCTCCACCCGGCGCCTCATCGGCTTGCGCAGCGTCCCCACGCGGCCACCGTACCCGCGCGCCGCACGGGGCCGGCGTTCCCTGCGCTCCCGCTTCACCGGCGCGCGGACACCTCGATGGTCGAACGTCTACGCCTGAGCCCCCGCCGCGGACGCTAGATCGCCGGGCGCAGCCGCCGCAGCATCGCGGCGGCGACGGCGAGCACCCCGAGCCCCGCGACGAGGTACGCCATCCGCGGCGACCACAGCGCGGTGAGGACGCCGCCGAGCAGGAAGCCCACGCCCGGCGCCGCCGCGCCCACCGACTCGAGCAGGCCGACCACCCGCGCCTGCAGCGCGTCGGGCAGCGCCTCCTGCACCGAGGTCAGCACCGACACCCACTGCACCCCGTTGCCGGCCCCGCCGGCGACCGACGCCGCGCAGGCCGCCACGATCCCGGGCGCCGCCGCCAGCCCGAGGTACGCCGCGCCGATGACGACCGTCGAGGCGACGACCAGCACGCGCGTCGACAGGTGCGGCAGCCGGGCGAACGCCCACGACCCCACGACGAGCCCCACGCCCCACGACGCCAGCAGCAGCCCGTAGCCGACGTCGCCGGCGTCGAGCGTCTCGATCGCGTACACCACCTCGATCGGGATCACGAGGAAGAAGAAGACGAACGCGACCGCCTGCGCGGAGACCAGGGCCCGCAGCACCGGACGGCTCGCCACCGCGCGGAAGCCCTCGCGAACGCGCTCGCGCCAGTGCGTCTCCTCCGCGGGCGCGGCGGGCGGCAGGTGGCGGCCCGCGAACAGCACCGCGGCGATCAGGGCGAACGAGCCGGCGTCGACCCAGAGCGCCGCCGACGTGCCGGCCAGCGCGACGAGCAGCCCGCCGAGCGCCGGCCCGGCGGCAGCGGTCACGGCGAACGCGATGTTCAGCATCGCGTTGCCGCGGCGCAGCGCGCCGTGCGGGATCAGCAGCGCCGCGACCGCGCCGCGCGAGAGCCCCCGCCCCGTCAGCGCGAGCGTGCCGTCGACGAGCGCGAGCGCGAGCACCGCCGGCAGCCAGAAGCCCTCCGCCGCCAACAGCGCCAGTGCGGCGAACGCCAGCGCCTCCAGCGAGTACAGGAGCGGCAGCGACCGGTTGACCGCGCGACGATCGAGGCGCGCCGTGAGCCACGGCGACAGGAACGCCGGCAGGAACCGGGCGCACACGAAGAGGGCCGCCGTGGCGAGCGCGGACCCGGTCTCGTCGAGCACCAGGATCGCGAGCGCGACCACCCCGAGGTTGTCCCCCAGCTCGTTGACCGAGTAGGAGAACGCCAGGCGGGGAAAGCCCGCAACGGTCAGGGGGGACTTTGGCGTCACGGGCGGCGGCCACCCTACCCGCTGCACCCCTCAACTTCTCCGCCGATCCGGCCGATAGTCCCGAGCAGTGCGCCGTGCGATTCTCATCGGAGTGCAGCTGTGCGTGCTCGCAGCCGCGCTCGCCGGCGCGGCTGGGAGTTCCCGCGCCGCCGACTGGGAGCCCGTCGAGCTGGTCGTCCTGCTCGCCCTCCTGGCTCTCGCCAGCGACGCGCTGACGATCGAGACCAAGGGCCAGCGGCTGTCGGGCTCCTTCATCGCACTGGTCCTGGCGATGGCCTTCCTCGGTCCCGCCCCCGCCGTCGCCATCGCGCTGCTCACCATCGCCGTCGACACGCTTCGCGCCCGCCCTCCGTGCGAGTACGTCCTCAACAACGCGCTGACCTACGCCGTCTTCCCGCTCGTCGGCGGCCTGCTCGTGCGCGGTGCGATCGAGCTGGGGGCCGACCCCGACCGCATGGCGTTCGGGTTCGTCGTGTTCGGGATCTACCTCGTCACCAACCTCCTGAACTTCCTGCTCACCGCCACCGGCTTCCGCATCGTGCTCGGCCACTCCATCGTCGGGCAGGTCCGCCGGATCCTCGTGCCACTGCTCCCGTCCGAGGCGGCGGCGGCGATGCTCGTCCTCGCCTTCTCCTTCGCCTACGTGTACGCCGGCCTGCCGGCGCTCGCCATCGCGATCCTCGCCCTGATCGCGTTCCAGTTCCTCACGCGCGCGCTGCTGCTCTCACAGGATCGGGCCGAGGAGCTCGAGGCGCGCACGACGGAGCTGGCGTCGCTGCAGGTCGGCGTGCTGGCCGCGCTGGTCCAGACGCTCTCGCTGCGCGACAAGATGACCGCCCGGCACTCGGCTGCGGTCGCCCGCTACTCGCGGGCCAGCGCGCGCGCCATCGGCTGCGGCGAGGACCAGCAGGAGCTCGTCCACACCGCCGGGCTGCTGCACGACATCGGCAAGTTCATCTTCCCCGATCGCATCCTCTTCGCGGACCGCAAGCTCTCCGATGAGGACTGGCAGATCGTCAAGCGCCATCCGGCGCAGGGCGCGCGCGTGGTCGGCAAGGTGGCCGGCTACGGGCCGGTCGCCGAGATCATCCGCTGCCATCACGAGCGCATCGACGGCTGCGGCTACCCGCGCGGCCTGTGCGGCGACGAGATCCCGCTCCTGTCGCGGATGATCTCGATCGCCGACACCTACGACGTGCTCACGGCCCGCGACTCCTATCGCGAGCCGGTGCCCCAACAGGATGCGATCGACGAGCTGCGCAGGGTCGCCGGGACGCAGCTCGACGCCGAGCTCGTCGAGGTGTTCATCGCGCTGCTGCTGGGTTCGAGCGTCGGCTTCCAGCACACGACCGACGCCGACTTCGAGGCGGAGCTGGACATCGAGACGCGCGTGCGCGCGTTCGTCGGCTGACGACGCCGTCCCGCCTCATACATGCGTCCACGACTCCCGCGCCGCGCTAAGGCTCGCGGATCGAGGTTTGACGAGCGTCCGGTAGGGCTGACACACTCCGCGGGGACGTAGGAGAACGACACGAAGCGGGCGCTGCAACGCCCGCTCCGTGGATGCGTCATATGGGTACCTGCTGACGCCGCAAGG
>JANJUA010000371.1 GCA_024710825.1 Solirubrobacteraceae bacterium | reverse complement strand
GAGGCCCGGACGGCGTGGTCGTCCGTGGCCAGCAGCCCTCGCTCCAGCAGGGCGTCGGCCTCCCGCGCCCGTCCCTCGGCGACGCGCAGCAGCGCGAGCGCGCGCAGCGTCGGCGGGTCTTCCCCCCGGTCGGCGAGGAGCCGCTCCGCGTCCAGCAGCCGGCCCTGGCGGACCCGCAGCTCCGCCAGCGCGGCGAGCGCCGGCGCGCTCATCTGCGGGACGAACCCGGTGTGGACGGCCAGCGCGCTCTCCAGCGCGCGCTCGGCCTCCGGCCACTGCCCGGTGGCGAGCAGGACGTTGGCGTGGATCGTCCGGCATGCGCCGAAGAGCGGGGTGGTGGCATGGGTGCGCGCGAACTCCTCGACGAGCTCGCACCACTCGGCCGCGCGCTCCCAGTCGCCGGCGCTCGCGCACCCCTCGATGAGGTTGCAGTACGCCTCGGCCAGCGTGTGCACGTTGCGTACCCGCCCGGCCGTCGCGGCCGCCATCGCCTCCTCGAGCAGGCGCAGCCCGTCGTCGCCGCGCCCGGCGCTCACCTCGGCCTTGCCGAGCAGGCTCAGGGCGAACACCTCGAGGTCGTCCGCGCCGTGCTCGCGCGCGATCTCCATCGCCCGCTGCGCCTGGGCGCGCTGCTCCTCTACGCGGATGGAGTGACGGGCGCGCTCGACGGCCACCCAGCCGCGCCCGGCGCACGACTCGGGCGCCCGCTCGGCGGCCCGCTCGGCGCGGGCGAGCCAACCGCGGGCGGCAGAGGCGCGCCCGCCCAGCAGGTGCTGGTGGGAGACCCAGACGGCGACGCGGGCGGCGTCGTCGCAGCGCTCCGCGCGGGCGTAGCCCTCGAACGCGCGCTCGCGCTGCGCGATGCCGTCCGCGACGTGCCCGAGGAACCACAGCGCCTGACCGAGGCCCTCGCGCGCCTCCGGGACGTCCTCCGCCGCGAGCACGGACTCGAACGCGGCGCGGGCGGCGCTCCAGTCCGCCCGCTCCATGGCGGCGATCCCCTCGACCAGCTCGTCAGGGCCCCCCATGCCGCCGAGTATCGCCGGCGCCACCGCGCGTCACAAGGCGGCCGGGCGGGCTCAGCCGCGCGTGCCCACCGCGAGCAGGTACTCCTGCTCGAAGCGGGCGCGCCTGGGCGTGCCGCGGTTCCACTCCGCGCCGAAGCGGGCGAGCGCCTCGTCGAGCTCGTCCTCGCGCCCGTCGCGGGCCGCGTTCGCCCGAGCCGCGATCGTCGGCCCGTAGTAGGAGCTGAAGTGCTCGGCGTACTCCCGCGGGCGCTCGAACGCGGTGACGTCGAGGACGTCGCGTTGGAGCGTGTGCAGCTCCACGCGGTTGCCGAGCAGCGCGCCCAGGTGCTCGTCGCTGCCCCACAGCGGCGGCGGCTGCGCGCCCGGGGGCGGCGGCGGGGCGAACGGCTTCATCAGTCGGAAGAGGGCGCCGATCATGCCCTCCGGGGTCCAGCTCAGCAGGCCGATCGTCCCGCCGGGGCGGCAGACGCGGACGAGCTCGTCCGCGGCGGCCTGGTGGTGCGGGGCGAACATCACCCCGATGGCCGACATCACCACGTCGAACGAGCCGTCCGCGAACGGCAGGTGCTCCGCGTCGGCCTCGACCCACTCGAGCTCGAGCCCCTCCGCCTCGGCGCGCGCCCGGCCCGCGTCGAGCAGCGCGGGTGTCAGGTCGCTGGCCGTGACCTCCGCTCCGGTCCGCGCCGCCGGCAGCGACGCGTTGCCCGTCCCCGCCGCCACGTCGAGGACGCGCATGCCCTCGGCGATCCCGCACGCCGCCGCGAGCCGCGTCCCGATCGGCAGCAGGAACGTGTCGACCATCAGGGGGTAGTCCCCGGACGCCCACATCGTGCGATGGCGCGCCTTCAGCTCGGTGTCCGCCACGTCGACCTGCATGTGATGCCTCCCTCGGCGTTGCCTGCCGGAGCAGCATCCGCCCCGGCGCGCCGCGGAACATCGGGAGGACTCCCTATCTCGTGCCTATCGTCCCGGCCTCGGGCTCGCCGTCGAGGACCCGCGCCCGCGCGTGGAGCACACGCGAGGCGACGTCCGGCGGCAGCTCGGCCACGATCGCCCCGAGCCCGTCGCAGATGGCGATCGACGAGCGCGCGCCGCGCACGAGCTGCGCGATCTCGCCGCCGGCGTTCGCGTCGAGCCGGCCGCCCGCGGCGATCGCCTCGATGGCCTCCAGCGCCCCGACCACGCCGTCCTGCTCGAGGTAGAGGCGCTCGACCTGGTCGGGGCCCAGGGCGTCGACGAGCGGGGGGAACAGCGCGCGCTGCTCGTAGCGGAAGTGCGGCGCGGCGACCCTGAGCAGCTCGCCCGCGCGCTCCGTGACGCGGCCGGCGTCGCCGCGGCCGCCGGCCCGCTCGATCTCGTCCAGCAGTCGGAGCATCTGCCGGTGCTCCGCGTGGGCGAGCGCGCCGAGCTCGTCGGCGGGCGCGGCCGGCCGGGGCGCGAGCTGCGCCGGGATCTCCTCGGGCGGCTCCTCCGGCGCCGGCGCCGGCGTCTCGGCGGGCGCGTCCCCGTGCTCCACGTTCGGCAGCACCCGGTCCAGCCACGCGGGCAGCCACCACGCCCGCGGTCCGACGGCGCGCATGATCGCGGGCAGGAGCACGAGCCGGACGACGGTCGCGTCGAGCAGCACCGCCACGGTGAGCCCCGCCCCGAACTGGCTCAGCGACGCGAGCCCCGAGGCGGCGAACGCGAGGAAGACCGCGCTCATGATGACCGCCGCGCCCGCGATGACGCCCGCCGTCGCGCGCAGGCCCTCGGCGATCGCGACCTCGTGGTCGCCGCTGCGCATCCAGGCCTCTCGCATCCGGGCCAGCAGGAAGACCTCGTAGTCGATCGCCAGGATGAACATGATCGCCATGACGCCCACCGCGGAGACCGCGTCGATGTAGCGCGGGCCCTCGAAGACCCCCAGGCCGAACATGATCTGCAGCGCGCCGAACGCCGCGCCGATCGTCGCCAGGTTCAGCGCCACGGCCACGAGCGGCAGCAGCAGCGCGCGCAGCACGAGCACGAGCGTCAGCGCGGCGACGATCGAGAGCGCGGCGACGAGCGCGGGCAGGCGCGCCAGCGTCGCGTCGCGGTAGTCGATGAGCGACTGGGAGCCCTGGCCCACCTCGACGTCGGTGTCGCTCGTCCGCGCGAGCGCCACCCGCTCGGCCTGGAGGCGCTCGCTGAGGCGCTCGGTGTTCGGCGTGTTGGGCGCGGTCTTCGAGACGACGAGGATGCGCGCCGCCTGGCCGCCGGAGTCGACGTTGACGGTCTGCCCGATCTGCTCGCGCACGGCGGGCACGGTGCCGTCGAGCACGGAGAGCAGGAGGTAGCCCGAGGAGATCGCGCCGGGGGAGCGCTCGTCGAACTCGCGGAGCCGGTCCTGGTAGCCGTGCAGCACGGTCTGGTAGCGGGCGAGCGGGCGCTGGGGCTCTTCGAGGCCGCTCTGCAGCGGCGCCGACTCGCGGGCGCCGTCGGCCAGGCCGTCCGCCAGCTCGTCGTTGCCCTCGGCCAGTCGGCCGATCCCCTCCTCGAGCGTCCCGGCGCCCGCATGCAGCTCGCGCAGGCCGCGGTCGAGCTCGTGGCTCCCGGCGGCCAGGTCGCGCAGCCCGTCGCGCAGGCGCAGCGTCCCGTCCTCCAGGCGACGGCTCCCGGCGGCGATCTCGTCGGCGCCTTCGCTGAGCTCTGCGACGCCGTCGGCGAGCTCGGCCGCCAGCTCCTCGGGCATCTTCGCCATGGCCTCCATCGACTCGACGAGCTGCCGTTGACCGCGCCGCAGCGCCGGGATGAAGCCCGCGTTCGCGCCCGTGCCCCCGGTCATCGCCGCCGAGGCGGCCCGCATCGCGGAGGCCAGCGCCGCGTAGCGCGGGTCGCTGCGCCCGACGCCCATCGCCTCGAGCTCCTCGATGGCGATCTCGAGCTCCCTCGCCGCCCGCTCGGCCGGCTCGCTGAGCGAGCTGACGAGCTCGGACCAGCCGCGCATCTGGTCGCCGAACACCTCCACCTGCTCGACGGCCGCCCGCACGGAGGAGTCGAGCGTGGCGAGCCCGGCCGCGAGCCGCTCCGCGCCCGCGCTCAGCTCGCGCTGGCCGGCGGCGAGGCGGGTCGCGCCCTCCACGGCGCGGTCGAGCCCGCGCGCGAGCTCCCGCGACCCCTGCGTCGCGCGGCCGAGCCCGTCCTCCAGCTCGGCGGCGCCCTCCTGCGCCTCGCGCGCGCCGTCG
>JANJUA010000339.1 GCA_024710825.1 Solirubrobacteraceae bacterium | reverse complement strand
TCGTCCTCAGCGCCGACATGCGCTACGAGGGCCAGGTCTACGACATCGAGGTCCCGCTCCCGGCGTCGCTGTCGCGCGACTCCGAGGCGGCGATCCGCGCGAGCTTCGCCGAGGAGTACACGCGCCGCTACGCCCGCGTCTACCCGGACTCCGAGATCCAGCTGACGACGCTGCGCCTGCGCGCCGCCGGCCCTGAGGCGGAGATCGATCTGCGAACGCTCTACGGCGCGCGCGAGTTCGCCGACTCGCCGGAGGAGGCCGTCAAGGGCCGCCGCCGGATCTACGAGCCGGCGGCGGGCGGCTGGGTGGAAGTCCCCGTCTACGACCGCTACGCGCTCGCCCCCGGGGTCGAGATCTCCGGCCCCGCGGTCGTCGAGGAACGCGAGTCCACGGCGATTCTGTGGACGGGCTGCACGGGCTCGATCGACGAGTTCCTCAACCTGCGAATCCAGACCGGCGGCATGCACGGCACGGGCAGCGCCCTCGCCGAGGCCGCGGAGGCACGGGCATGATGCACCTGCGGACGGAGCCCTTCGACTTCAACGCCGCGCTCGACGCGATCGAGGGCGTCGATGCCGCGGCGCTCGGCGTGGAGCTGGCGACGCGGACGTACTCGGACTTCCCGGGTGAGGAGTACGCGCGTCGCTACGCGCGCCTCCGGGTCCTCATGGAGCGTGAGGGCATCGACGCGGTGCTGCCCACCCAGGAGGAGAACGTCCGCTACTTCACGGGCTATCTGTCGATCCTGTGGATGTCGCGGTTTCGCCCGGTGGTGGCGATCCTCCCGTACGATCTGTCGGTGCCCGCCGGGCTGGCCGTGTCGGGCCAGGAGCGCGGGAACGTCGAGATCAGCTCGTGGGTGGAGGACTTCTTCCCGTTCCCGCCGCAGGAGCCGCCGATCCCCGCGATCGTGGGCGAGCTGCGCCGGCGCGGCCTCGACCGGGGGCGCATCGGCATCGAGCTGGGCTTCGGCCAGCGGCTGGGCATGAACCAGGAGCAGCTCAGCGAGCTCGTCGAGCTGCTGCCGGACGCCGAGATCGTGGACGCGACGCCGCTCATGGAGGCCGTCCGGATGCTGAAGTCCGAGGCGGAGATCGATCGCCTGGAGCGCGCCGCGCAGATGACCCTCGCGGGCATCGAGGCGGGCTGGCGCGCGCTGCGCCCCGGGATGACCGAGCGCGACGTCGTCGGGACGATGGCGTCCTCGATGTTCGTGAAGGGAGCCGAGGTCGCCTCCAAGGGCGTGCAGCTCGGCATCATGGCCGGCGAGCGCTGGCGGCTGTCCAACGCGGTCCCCAGCGACTACGTCCTGAAGCAGGGCGACCTGGCGCTCGTCGACGGCGGGGCCTCGTATCGCGGCTACATGTGCGACCTCATCCGCCAGGCGAAGCTGGGGCCGCTCACCGACGAGCAGCGGCGCTGGTTCGACGCTGCGCTGCAGTCGCTCGACGCGGCCGTGGCGGCGATCCGCCCCGGAGTCCCGGCGTACGAGGTCTACGACCCCGCGCTCGCGGAGCTCGAGCGCCACGGCCTCGCGGCGCACCACCGGATGAACATCGTCGGCCACGGGCTCGGCGCGGACATTCACGAGCTACCATGGGTGGGCGAGCAGGGCAAGGTCTACACGGCCGACACACGGCTGCGCGAGGACATGGTGCTCTCGATCGAGCCCGGCCTCATGCCGCCCCCCGACGCGGCGGTCGAGGGCCACTTCATCCTTGAGGAGATCGTGGCGGTGACCGCCACCGGGACGCGCCTGCTCACCAGCGGCCTCCCGAAGGACGTCTGGATCGCCGAGTGACGACGCAGCAAAGGGAGCACGCTGGCATGGCAAGCAGCACCGAGTTCGATCCCATCCGCACCTCGCTCATGTGGTCGAAGGTGCGCGCCATCGCCGACGAGGTCGCGCGGGTCGTCGTCAAGACCGCCGTCTCCACCTCGGTCGGCGTCTCCGAGGACTTCGGCTGCTCGGTCCTGGACTCGCGCGGGCGCCTCATGGCGTGCGGCGTGCCCGGGGTCGCGCAGTTCTCCGCCCTGCTGCCGCGCTCGATGCGCATGGTCCTCGACCGCTACCCCGCCGAGACCTGGCGCAAGGGCGACGTGGTGCTGACCACCGACCCGTGGGTGGGCGCGGGCCATGCCTACGACCTTCTGCTCGTCACTCCCGCCTTCAAGGACGACCGGCTGGTCGCCTTCGTCGTGAGCCTCGCCCACACATCCGACATCGGCGGCTCGCTCGCGCTGTCGGGTGCGAAGGACATGTACGAGGAGGGCCTGATGCTGCCCCTGCTCAAGGTCTACGAGCAGGGTGAGCTCAACGAGGACGTCATCGCGATCCTGCGGGCGAACATCCGCGTGCCCGACGTGATGATGGGCGACTTCCACGCGATGACGGCGGCCAACGAGCTGGGCGCGCGCCGGCTGGTCGAGATGCTCGACGACGACGGCCTCGAGGACTTCGTCGCGCTCACCGACGAGCTGGAGAACTACACCGAAGCGGCGGTGCGGCGCGCGATCGCCGAGCTGCCCGACGGCGAGTACTCCTACGAGCTGGACACCGACGGCCTGAGCAGCCCGGTTCGCCTCAAGCTCACGATCCGCGTCACCGGAGACGAGCTGAAGGTCGACTACACGGGCTCCGATCCGCAGCGGGCTGCGCAGGCGCTCAACGCGGTCTTCAACTTCACCTTCAGCGAGACGGTGACCGCGCTGCAGTGCGTGCTCACGCCGACGATCCCGTTCAACGAGGGGTTCCTGCGAGCGGTCGACACGTTCGCGCCCGAGGGATCGGTCCTCAACTGCACCCGGCCGATGCCGGTGAAGAACCGCGACAAGGTGATCTCGCACATCGAGACCCTCGTCTTCGGCGCGCTGTACCCGGTGCTGCCGAACCGCGTGCTGGCGGGCAGCGCCGGCGCGAACGTCACGATCTTCAACGGCCGCGAGAGCGGGACCGGTCGGCCGTTCAACGCCTACCTGTCGCAGGGCGGCGGGACCGGCGCCGGGATCGGCTACGACGGCATGAACGCGCTGCACTTCCCGTGGGGCTCGCGCAACATCCCCGTCGAGCTCGTCGAGACGCGGGCGCCGGTGACCGTCGTCAGCAAGGAGCTGCGCACCGACTCCGGCGGCCCCGGCGAGTTCCGCGGCGGCTGCGGTCAGGAGACCGTGCTGCGCGTCGCCGACACGCAGGTCGAGGACGACCCGGTCGCGCTGACCCTCTACTCGGAGAACGTCCGCTTTCCGGCCGAGGGCCTCGAGGGCGGCCAGGCCGGGGCGATCGGCGGCTATGCCCACAACGGGCGCGACCTC
>JANJUA010000297.1 GCA_024710825.1 Solirubrobacteraceae bacterium | reverse complement strand
ATCTACAACGGCGGCGACCACGCCGCGCTGTTCATCGACGGGCGCCCGCCGACGTGCGCGGTCTCGCTCGCGACGGCGATCAAGGCCCCGTACGTGAAGATGCCCGGCATCGGCGGCGTGGGCTTCAAGTTCACCGTCCCGACGAACCTGCGCCACCCGATCCCGGGCGTCAGCCTCGCGGTCAAGCAGGTGCGCGTCAGCTTCGGCCGGAAGACGGTCCGGCGGGGCGGCAAGACGCGCGGCTTCTTCGAGGCCCAGATGAACTGCCCCAAGAGCCGGAAGGTCAAGGTCGAAGCGGTCTTCACGTCGGAGTCCGGCGCGTCGAAGACGTCGAGCTCGGCGCTCGCCTGCCGGCCGTGACGAGCTTGCCCAGCGTCAGCGCACGGGGTGGTGGTGGAGCACTCGCTCGCGCGCTGAGCTGAGCAGGTCAGGTGAGGGTGCCGGCGGTCTGGGCCGCCGGCACCCAAGCCAGACACGACGGAGGGCCCGGTCGCCGATCGGGCCCTCCGTGGTTTCCGGCGCCCGCCTCAGCGCTTGGGCGCCGCTTCGTACCCCAGCAGCGTGAGCGTCGTGAGGATCTCCTCCCCGCCCGAGCCGTCCTCGCGCCGTTTCGCGCTCTCGGCCTGCAGCTCCAAAGCGCGATCGTAGAGTCCGGTCAGCCGCTCCTGCAGCTCCTTCCACGCCGTCTCGTCGAGCGTGAGGCGGGTGTTGCTCGCGTGCCGGTCGGTGCGCTGGTCGATGGTGCCCTGCTTCAGGGCGTGCGCGGCGTCCTGGATCGCCTCCTGGATCAGGGTCGCCGTCAGCTCGTTGCGCACGTTGGCGGGGAGCTTCTTGAACGCGCTCTCGTCCAGGCGCGCGCGGCTGAGCGCCCGGTAGTAGTGCTCGATCGCCCCCCGGCGCTGGGCGGTGTCGACCAGCTCGATGCAGCCGAGCTCGAGCAGCGCCTTCACGTGGTAGCTCACGTTGCCGAGCGGCTCGTGGAGCTCACGCGAGAGCTCGTTGGGGCTGGCGACGCGCTCGTTCAGCAGCGACAGGACCTTGGCCCTGAGCGGGTGCGCGAGCGCCTTGGCCATGCGTGTCTCGGAGTCCTGCTCGCTGCGGGGGACACGCACGTTGGTGTTGGTGGAGGTTGCCACGGTGGAGGTTCTCCCGAAGGTGATGGCGGAGTCGATGCATTCCGACCATAACGATTCCCTCTGAAATGCTCAAGCGTTCAGCGAGGGCCTCCTGGGAGAGGTCTCGGGCCGGCGATTCGCGGTGCGATCGACGTCGAGCTCCGGGTCCCCGGGGACTGTCAGTCGACGAGCGACTCGAACGGAGGCGGCTCGTGGAACGTCCGTGTCCACGCCTCCATCTCCGCCAGGCGCCGCTTCCGGCTCTGGGCATCCGAATGCGAGGAGAGGGCGCGCTGGACCGCCGTCAGGTGACGCTCGCACAGCGCCAGCCGCCGCACCCCGGCGGCGTGGCCGCCGACGCCCTCGACGGAGACCATCCGCACTGAGGGGCGAGAGCACCAGCGGCACGTGGGCGGCATGGGCCGGTCATCGGTGTTCGCGCGGGCGAACTTGAGCGCCGCCGCCCCGGCTCGAACATCCGCGCAGGGCTCAGCGCAGCCGACGGCCCAGCACGCGCAGCCAGTCGCCCTCCGTCGACAGCACGACGTGCTGCACGCGCGCGCGCCGGAGCTGGTCGGCGACGGCGGCGCGGTCGGCCGCCGCGGCCTCGGCGAAGCGCTCGCGCAGGTGACGGCTGGACGTGTCGACCTCGATCCGTGCGCCCGTCTCCGGGTCGACGAGCGCGAGCGGCCCGACGGACGGCAGCGTCTCCTCGCGCGGGTCGCGAACCTCGACGGCGAGCACGGCGTGGCGCGCGCCGAGCGCCGACAGCGCCTGACGCCAGTCGCGGGGACCGCGGAAGTCGGAGATCACCACCACGAGGCCGGGGTGGGCCGTGAGCTTGCGCAGCCGGACGAGCGCCCGAGCCAGCGCCGACGGATGGCCCGACGGAACCGGCGTGCCGGCGCCGTCGACGGCGACGCCCTCGGCCAGCACCCGCCGCACGCCGGCCAGCGCTCCGCGTCCGCTGCGCGGGGGCAGCAGCCGCTCGGTCGCGGCGCCGCACGTGGCCAGGGCGATGCGCCCGCCGTGGCGCAGCGCCAGCCGAGACACGACGAGCGCCACTCCCTCGGCGACGTCGGACTTCAGCCGGTCGGCGGTGCCGAACGCCATCGACGGCGACACGTCGAGGGCCACCCACGTGGTCAGGGCCCGCTCGGGCACGTGCTCGCGCACGTGCGGGATCCCCGTGCGCGCGCTCGCCGCGGGGTCGAGCCGGCGGACGTCGTCGCCCGGGACGTACGGGCGCAGCTGCGCCAGCTCGGTCCCCTGCCCGAGCCCGATCCCGCGACGGTCGCCGGGGAGAACGCCCCCGGCGCGCTGCGCGAACGCGAGCTGGAGCGTGTCGACGAGCGCGCCCGGCAGCGGGCCGGGACCCTGCCGGCCGGCGGGCACGCGCAGCAGCTCGGAGCCGGCGGCCGCCCGAGGCGGCGGCGCGCTCATGCCGCGAACTCGGCCCGGCCCCCGTCGGAGGACCGCCGCCGCTCCCCGGCGGGCAGGGCGACGGCATCGAGCACGCGGTCGAGCACGTCGTCGGCGGTGACGCCCTCCGCGAGCGCGTCGTAGGAGAGCACGAGCCGGTGGCGGAGCACGTCGGGCGCGAGGTCGCGCACATCGGCGGCCACCACGTGGCGCCGGCCGCGCAGCACGGCGAGCGCGCGCGCGGCGTGCACGAGCCCGATCGGCCCGCGCGGCGACGCCCCGTACTCCACGAACGGCACGAGGTCGTCGAGCCCATGCTCGGCGGGACGCCGG
>JANJUA010000263.1 GCA_024710825.1 Solirubrobacteraceae bacterium | reverse complement strand
CCCGACACCAGCGAGAACGCGACCGCGAACCTCTCCTGGACGGACATCCGTCTGCCCAGCCCGGTGTTCGAAGGGGACACGCTGTGGGCGGAGTCCGAGGTGCTCGCGCTCCGCGAGTCGGCGTCGCGGCCCAACGTGGGCATCGTCCACCTGCGGACCCGCGGGATCAACCAGGACGGCCGCACCGTCGTCGAGTTCCAGCGTGCGTTCATGGTCTATCGCCGGGGGGCTCCGGAGGCGCGCAGCTGCTTCCCCGCGCCGGCGGCGGACTGGACCGTCGCGGCGAACGTGGTGTCCGCATGAGGCCGGCGACCGAGGAAGCCGCCACGCCCGCGCAGGACGTCGGCGAGGTGGAGATCGACGAGATCCGCAAGGCCGTGCGTGACCTGTGCTCGGGGTTTCCGGGCGAGTACTGGCGTGCGCTGGAACCCGACCGCTACCCGCGCGAGTTCGTCGAGGCCCTGACGGAGCACGGCTGGCTGGCCGCGCTGATCCCGGCGGAGTACGGCGGCGCGGGGCTGCCGCTGCGCGCCGCGGCGGCGATCATGGAGGAGATCTCCGCCTCGGGGGCCAACGCCGGCGCCTGCCACGCCCAGATGTACACCATGGGCGTGCTGCTCCGGCACGGGTCGGCGGAGCAGAAGCGGCGCTACCTGCCGGCGATCGCCTCGGGCGAGCTTCGCCTGCAGGCGTTCGGCGTGACCGAGCCGGATGCCGGATCCGACACGCCCAGCATCCGCACGCGCGCCGTGCGCACCGATGACGGGTGGCACATCAGCGGCCAGAAGATCTGGACGTCGCGGGCGGAGCACTCCGATCTCATGGTGCTGCTCGCACGCACCACCCCCGTCGAGGAGGTCGAACGCCGTTGGCAGGGCCTGTCGGTCTTTCTCGTCGACCTGCGGGAGGCCGGCGACGCCGTCAGGATCACGCCGATCAGGACGATGATGAACCACGCCACGACCGAGCTCTACCTCGACGACGTCGTCGTCCCCGCCGACGCCCTGGTGGGCGAGGAGGGGATGGGCTTTCGCCACATCCTCGACGGCATGAACGCCGAGCGCATCCTGATCGCGGCGGAATGCGGTGGAGATGGACGCTTCCTGCTCGATCGAGCGAGCGCCTACGCGCGCGAGCGCGTGGTCTTCGGCCGGCAGATCGGCGCCAACCAGGGCGTGGCGTTCCCGTTGGCGCACGCCCACGCCTCCGTGCACGCCGCCGATCTCGCCCGCCGGCACGCAACCGAGCTGTTCGACGGCGGCCGGCCGTGCGGCACGGAGGCGAATCTGGCCAAGCTGCTCGCCGCCGAGGCGTCCTGGGAGGCGGCCAACGCCGCGATCGACACGCTCGGGGGCTATGGCTTCGCCGAGGAATACGATGTCGAGCGCAAGTTCCGCGAGACCCGGCTCTACCGGACCGCACCGATCTCCAACAACCTCGTGCTCGCCCACATCGCCCACCACCAGCTGCGGCTTCCGCGCTCCTACTGAGCCGGGATGGCACGCCGCGACACTCCGGGCCTGACGGGCGTGCCGATCGATCTCGGGCGCTCGCTGACCGCCGAGCGCGTCGCCGCTCACCTGCTGGAGCTGATCTCGCGCGGGGAGCTGCCGTCGGGCACCTCGCTGCGCGAGACCGAGCTCGCGACCACCTTCGACGTCTCGCGGAACACCGTCCGCGAGGCGTTTCGGGTGCTCGAGCGCGACCGCCTCATCGTCCACCAGGCGCATCGCGGGGTCACGGTGCGCACGCTGCGCCCCGACGAGCTCGACGATCTGTATCGCTTCCGCACGCTGCTCGAGATGGAGGGCCTGCGCTTCGCCACGCCCGACCACCTCGGTCCGCTCGAGGCCGCATTGTCCGCGGCCGAGCGCGTCGCGGGCAAGGGCGACGCCCGCGCGACCTTGAGCGAGGACCTGCGGTTCCATCAGGCGATCGTCGATCTCGCCGGGAGCCCTCGCATGAGCGTCACGTTCCAGGGCCTCCTGGCGGAGCTGCGGCTGGGCCTGTCGTCGATGGAGGCCCAGGCTTCCGGCCGGTGGCTGGATGAGAACCGCCGCATCCTGGCGATGCTCGGCGAGGACGACCGCGCGGGCGCCCGGCGAGCGCTGCGCACCTACCTGGCCGAGTCGCAGCGCGAGCTGCACGCCCATCTGACCGCGTCCGACGGCGCTGCGAGCTAGTAGCCGCCGCCCGAGGCCCGCGCAGCAGGCCCGCAGGCAGAACGGCTAGCGGCCGGCGGCCGGAGCGCCGCCGGGCACGGTCATGCCGTGCAGGCCGGCGTAGCCGGCGATCGGGGGCGCCGTCCAGCCCTCGAGCAGGCCGTCGTCGAGCCGGAAGACCTCGACGGCGAGCGGCCGGCAGGGCGAAGGCCCCGCATCCGGGCCCCAGATGGGCACCGAGAGGTCGCCGCCGGGGCACGTGGAGAGCGCCAGCAGCAGGTCGATCTCGGCGAACAGCTCGATGTGGTCGCCGGCCCTGGCAGGGCACGGCTTGACGAAGTACTGGTCACCGTCGCGCGTCAGGCCGGTCACCTGGAACAGGTTGATCACGTCGTGGACGTCGTCCTCGGCGAGCCCGTGCGGCAGGACGGCGCGGACGAGGTTGGAATGACAGTGGAAGTCGTACCGCTCCCCGGTGAGCAGCGTGTTGACGTACGGGTCGCAGCGCGTCCCGAGGAGGTCGTGGCAGCGGGCGCCGTCATCGTCGACGCCATAGGCGATGGAGTCGGCGACGATCGTCGCCAGCGGGCGCAGGTACGGCAGCGTCGACCACAGCCGGTCGAACGTCGTGACGTGCGCCCGATGAAGCTGTCTCGTGCGACTGGCCCAGAACCGCTCGCGAGGGTTGGCGGCCGACCAGAGGCACAGGTCGCCGACCTGGGGGCCCTCGATCGTGGTGACGCGGCAGACGTGGCCGGCCGGGACCTTCCACGCGTAGCCGGAGCGCGGCGGGATGACGTGCTCGTGCACGCAGGTCCGCGCGCCGGTCTCGCTCCCGATGCGGCCGTAGCGCCGACGGTCGACCGTCAGCGGCGTTCCCGCCGCCGGCTGATAGCAGGGGGTGACGGCGGTCATCGCGGGGTCTCCTCGATCGCTGCGGCCAGCTTGCCGAGCGCGTCGCCCAGCGCATCGTCGTCGATGGTGAGCGCGGCGCGCACGAAGCGGTCGCCTGACGGCCCGTAGGCGATGCCGGGCGTCAGCAGGACGCCCGTGCGCTCGAGCACGTGCTCGCTGAACGCCATCGATCCCGGGAAGTCGGTGGGCACGCGGATCCAGACGTAGAGGCCGCCTGCCGGCGTGGCGCAGTCGAGACCGAGCGCGCGCAGCTGCCGACAGGCCCAGTCGCGCCGCGCCTCGTAGCGGCGGCCCTGCTCGCGCACCTCGGGATCCCGCTCGGGGCCAAGCGCCGCGACGGCGGCGCGCTGCACCACCTCGAACACGCCGGCGTCGACGTTGCTCTTCAGGCGCCAGTAGCCCTCGAGCACCTCGGCGTTGCCGACCAGGGCACCGACGCGCCAGCCGGCCATGTTGTAGCCCTTCGACAGCGAGAAGACCTCGACCGCGGTGTCGCGCGCGCCGGGGCTGGCGAGGAGCGAGACGGGCTCGCGTCCGTCGTAGATCAGCTGCCCGTACGGGTTGTCGTGGACGAGCAGCGTGTCGGTCCGCAGCGCCCAGCCCACGGCGGCGTCGAAGAAGCCCGGCGGCGCGCCGGCGCCCGTCGGGTTGTTGGGGTAGTTGAGGTACAGCAGTCGGGCGTCGTCGCCGAGCTCGTCGAGGACCGGTGTCCAGCCGCGGCCCTCGTCGAGCGCGACCCGCCGGATGCGTCCGCCGCTCAGCGTCACGCCGGTCTCGTAGACGGGGTAGCCGGGGTCGGGCACCAGCGCGAGGTCACCGGGGTCGAGCACGGCGAGCGGCAGGTGGAACAGGCACTCCTTCGCGCCGAGCACCGGCACGATCTCCCGCTCTGGGTCGAGCGTGACTCCGAACCAGCGCTGGTAGAGGCCGGCCACCGCGTCGCGCAGCTCGGCCAGCCCCCGCGTCGTCGGATAGCGCGACGCGCCGGGGCGGTCGAGTGCCGAGCGCGCCGCCGCCGCCACCGCGGCCGGCGCGGGTCGCTCCGGGTCTCCCAGCGCCAGCGAGACGACCTGCCGGCCC
>JANJUA010000252.1 GCA_024710825.1 Solirubrobacteraceae bacterium | reverse complement strand
ACTCGTCCACTGATCCAATAAGCCGCCTGTCGCCGTCCGCTCCACATCTCATCGCCGCGCCCGGGCTCGTGCCCGCGCTGCGCGACGAGCACGACGACCCGGTCGCCGACCTCGTCCGGCCGGCCGCCGAGGTCGAGCGTGCGCTCGCGAACGTGGTCGGGCTGCCGTTCGACACGACGACGCTCGGCCGGCGCGGGTCGCGCTTCGGGCCGGGCGCCAACCGCGCCGCCCTCGCGACCTGCCTGTGCTACGACGCCAACTTCGACGTCGACCTCGCCGATGCCCCGCGCGTCGCGGACCACGGCGACGTGGACGTGATCCAGACGCGGATCGACGAGACGTGGGACCGGGTGTCGGAGGTCGTCGCCGTGCTGGCCGGCGACGACGCGCCGCTCGTGGTCCTCGGCGGCGACCACGGCCTCACCTTCCCGGTGCTCCGCGGGCTGGCGCGGACGGTGGCCGGCCCGATCGGCGTGATCTCGATCGACGCGCACCACGACGTCCGCGTCTCCCAGCACGGCGAGGTCTCGGCGGGCGTGCCGTTCCGCTACGCCATGGAGCGGCTCGACGGCTACGTCGCGGGCCGCAACGTCGTCCAGCTCGGCATCGGCGGCTGGCACAACAGCGGCGTCTACCGCCGCTACCTGCGCGACGCGGGCGCGAGCGTGGTCTCGGCCCGCGAGCTGCACCGCGACGGCGTCGACGCGCACGTCGCGCGCGCGCTCGAGCTCGCCGGCGACGGCACGACCGGGATCTGGCTGTCGATCGACATCGACGCTGTCGACGCGGCCCACGCGCCCGGGACGGGGACTCCCGCCGTCGCCGGGCTCACGGGCCACCAGCTGCTGGAGATCGCCTGGGCGTTCGGACGGCATCCCAAGGCGCTCGGGATCGACGTCATGGAGGTGGCTCCGGAGCACGACCTCGGCGGGATGACCGCGCATCTGGCGGCCTCGGCCCTCCTCACCTTCCTGGCCGCCCGGCACGACGCCGCCGCGTGATCGACCTCCGCGGCGACACGGCGACGAAGCCGACGCCGGCGATGCGCCGGGCGATGGCCGAGGCCGAGGTCGGTGACGAGCAGAGGGGCGAGGACCCGACGGTGCGCGCGCTCGAGGAGCGGGCGGCGGGGCTGCTCGGACAGGAGGCGGCCGTCTTCGTCACCTCGGCGACGATGGGAAACCTGATCGCGCTGTGGACGCTGGCGAAGCCCGGCGACGACCTGATCGGCGACGCCGCGTCGCACGTCTTCCAGCGTGAGCTCGGCGGCGCGGCCGTCGTCGCGGGGCTCATGGCCCGCGGGGTCGAGGGCACCGGCGGGACGTTCGAGCCCGAGGACCTCCACCGGGCCGCGCGCTCGCAGACGGGAGCGGTGGAGCCGAGCGGCGTCGTGACCATCGAGAACACACACGCCGACGCCGGCGGGCGCGTGTGGCCGGTGCGCCTCGCCCTCGACGTCGTCGCGGCGGCCCGCGAGCTCGGCCTGACCGCGCACCTCGACGGCGCCCGCCTCTTGAACGCCGCCGTGGCGACGGCGACGCCGGCGAGCGCCTGGGGAGGCGCCTTCGACGCCGTCACGCTGTGCCTCACGAAGGGCCTGGGCTGCCCGTTCGGTGCGCTGCTCGCCGGCTCGGCGAGCCTGATCGACGAGGCGCGCGAGCGCCGGCGCCTGCTGGGCGGGGCGATGCGCCAGGCGGGCGTCGTCGCGGCGGCGGGCGTGTACGCGCTCGACGAGCACGTCACCCGCCTCGAGGACGACCACGTCAACGCCCGCCGCCTGGCCGACGGCCTCGCCGCCGCCGGCGTGGCGGTCGATCCTGCCGCGGTCGAGACGAACTGCGTGCTGATCGACGCCTCGGGCATGGGACTCGCCGGCGCGGACGCGATCGGCCGGCTCGCGTCGCGCGGCGTCCTGGCGTCGCCCGGGTCGGGCGGGGAGGCCGTGAGGCTGTGGACGCACCTCGACATCGGGCCCGGGGAAGTCGATCGCGCGGTGCCGGCCATCGCCGCGGCGATTTCTTCGCCATAAGGGGTTGACAGAGCGGACCTCAACTGATCGAATCTCTCGCACGGCATCCGGGGTAGGTGCCGGGAGCGAGGAGAGGGGAACCGGGGTATGGCCTTCAGGTACGCCAACGCAGCGCGCCGCCGCACGAGTCGACGAACCGCGATGCGCGCGCAGGTCCCCGGGCGCTTCGAGCGCGCATGAGCATGGCGGAGAGCTCAGCGCCCGCGACGGTGCAGGACCGTCCGGACCCGCCGGCGCACCTTGCGCTGCGGGACGTGACCAAGACCTACAAGTCGCGGCGGGGAACGGTGGACGCGGTCGCGGGCGCGTCATTTCAGATCGCGCGCGGCGAGTTCGTCTCGGTGGTCGGCCCGAGCGGCTGCGGCAAGAGCACGCTGCTGACGATGGTCGCCGGTCTCGTCCAGGCGTCGTCGGGCGACATCGAGATCGACGGCGAGCCGGTCGACGGCGCGCATCCGCGGCTCGGCGTCGTCTTCCAGCGCGACGCGCTGCTCGAGTGGCGCACCGTTCTGCGCAACGTGATGCTCCAGTCGGAGGTGCGCGGCCTCAACGGGGACAAGCACCGAGCGCGCGCCGCCGAGTTGCTGCGACTCGCCGGCCTGGAGGGCTTCGACGACCGCTATCCCTACGAGCTCTCCGGCGGCATGCGCCAGCGCGTGTCGATCTGCCGAGCGCTGCTCCACGAGCCCGAGCTGCTCCTCATGGACGAGCCGTTCGGCGCCCTGGACGCGCTCACGCGAGAGCGGATGAGCGCCGACCTGCTGGAGATCCATCAGAGCTCGGGCGTCTCCGTCCTCTTCATCACCCACAGCATCCCGGAGGCCGTGCTCCTCTCGGACCGCGTCGTGGTGATGACGAGCCGCCCCGGTCGGATCGCGGAGATCATCGACATCGACCTGCCGCGGCCGCGCACCCCCGCTCTGGAGAGCGCGCCCGAGTTCGCCGGCCACGTCGCCCACGTGCGCGAGCTGTTCGTCCGCGAGGGGGTGCTGACCCGATGACGACCATCGATCTGGCCGCCGCCCCGGCCAGGCGCCGGCTGGGCATGGAGCACGTCCGGCGCGCGTTCGGCTGGCTCGGGCCGGTCCTCGCGCTCGCCGCGCTGATCGGGCTCTGGGAGCTGGCGGTCGTCGTCTTCGACGTCAAGGAGTACGTGCTCCCGCCGCCGTCGGCCGTCGCCTCGGAGATCGTCGCGCAGTTCTCGACGCTGATGGCGGACACGTGGGTGACGCTGACCGAGATCCTGCTGGGCCTCGCGCTGACGGTCGTCGTCGCGATCCCGTTGGCGGTCGCGATCGTCTACTCGTCGTTTTTGCGCAACGTGTTCTACCCGCTGCTCGTCGCCTCGCAGGCGATCCCGCGCGTGGCGATCGCGCCGCTGATGGTGCTGTGGTTCGGCTTCGGGATCCTGCCGAAGGTGCTGATCGCGTTCTCGATCGCGTTCTTCCCGCTCGTCGTCGCCACGGTCGTGGGCCTCCAGTCCGTCGACCGCGACACGATGTACCTGATCCGTTCGATGCGGGCGACGTCGCTGCAGTCCTTCCTGAAGGTGCGGCTGCCGACGGCGCTGCCGAACATCTTCGGCGGGCTCAAGGTCGCCGTCGCGCTCGCGGTGATCGGGGCGATCGTCGGCGAGTTCGTCGGTTCGGAGTCGGGGCTCGGCTACCTCGTCCTGCAGGGGCAGGGCACGCTGAACACCCCGCTCATCTTCGCGTCCGTGACGCTCATGGCGGTGCTGGGGATCATCCTCTTCTACATCGTCGAGATCGTCGAGCGCATCACGATCCACTGGTACTTCGCCGCCCGTGCGGCGGCACAGGAGGGCGGCTCGCACGAGGGCTGACCCGGCTGGGAGCCGGGCGGCCGGGCCGCCGGAGCAAAGCAGGAGGAGAGAGCCATGCAGGGTTTGCAGGATCTGCCCGTGCTCGCACGGGCCCGTAGGCTCGCCGTCGTCGGCTGTGTCGTCGCGCTCGCGGCGATCGTCGGGTGCGGCGGGTCGGACGAGGGCGGCGAGACCGCCGGCACCGCGACGGCGGGCGCCGCCGCCGCCGATCTGACCGACGTCCGGCTCCAGCTCGACTGGATCCCGAAGGAGGAGTACGGCTTCCTGTACGGGGCGAAGGAAGAGGGGATCTTCGAGAAGCACGGGATCGACCTCACGCTCAACCCGGGCAAGGGCTCGGTGCTCGCGATGCAGGTGCTCAACGGCGGTGCGGCCGACATGGCCTACGTCAACGTCGCCTCCTACGTCCAGGCGCTCGGCGAGGGCGCTCAGGGCATCGCGGTCTACGGGATCATCCAGCAGGATCCGCAGATGATCGTGTCGTTCGAGGACGATCCGGTCAACACGATCAAGGATCTGGCGGGCAAGACGCTGATCACCTCGTCGACCGAGGGGTTCGCGCTGTACTACCCGTACCTGTTCGAGCAGAACGGACTCGATCCGGAGAGCGTGACCGTGCGACGCGTCGACTCGTCCGCCAAGGCGGCGACGTTCGCCTCCGGCAAGGGCGACTCGGTGAACCTGTACCAGACGCAGAGCATCGCGCCGCTCGAGGAGCAGGCGGGGAAGACGTTCGTGAGGCTGCCGTCGCAGGACTGGGAGGCGGGCCAGCTCAACGTCGCCGAGAACCTCATCGTGCTGCCAGAGTACCTGGAGGCCAACGAGGACACGGTGCGCAAGATGACCGCCGCGCTGGCCGAGGCATGGGAGTGGGCCGAGGCGAACCCCGAGGCCGCCGCCAAGGCGATCCAGCCGATGCTCGCCAACGCGCCGCTGGAGCAGGTCCAGGAGACGGTGGAGACGAGCCTGTCGCTCGGCCACACCCCGGCCTCCGAGGGCAAGGCGACCGGCTGGATGGCGCCCGAGGACTGGGACGCCACGATCAAGAACCTGACGGCCTCCGGGCTCGTCGAAGAGGCCAAGCCGGCCACGGACTACTACACCAACGACTACATCGACGGCTGACCCCGACCGGGGCGGGCCCGAAGGTTCGGGCCCGCCCTTGTCAGGGCTGTCATTGACTGATTCAATCTCTCTATGTCCCGACGCTCCAGAGAACCGATGCGCCTCCTGATGGTCGACATCGTCGAAGGCCTCCTGAAGGAGGGCGACCCGCTGCCGCGCGAGAGCGACCTGGCGCAGCAGTTCGAGGTCAGCCGAGGCGTGATCCGCGAGACCCTCCGGGCGCTGGAGGATCGCGGCCTCATCGTCGTGCAGCACGGCAAGCCCGGCGCCATCGTCACGGAGCGGCGACGCTGGGACATCCTGGACACCGACGTCCTCACGGTCGTGCTCCAGAGCGAGCACAGCGCGACCGTCCTCGCCGAGTACATCGACGCCCGCCGGATCATCGAGGTCGAGGCGGCGGCCCGTGCCGCGTCGCGCGCCACCGAGGCGGACCTGGCGCGCCTGGCCAGCGTCTTCGCCCACTTCGAGTCCAGCGGCCGCCGCGCCGCGGTGAACCGCTCGGCCGAGCAGATCTTCTACACCGCCGACATCGAGTTCCACCAGGCGATCCTGGACGCCTCGGGCAACCGCGTCCTCGCCCGCCTCACCGAGCCGATCCAGCGCGCCCTGCTCACCACGCGCCGGCCGCTCGCGCATCCGGGCTACGAGCTGGCCGAGCGCATCGAGCAGCACAAGCGAATCATGCAGGCCATCGCCAACCGCGACGTAGAGGGCGCGCGCGAGGCCATGACCGACCATCTTGCGGCGGTCGAGCTGCTGCTCGCCGACCGCGTCGACGTCAGTCCACTGGACCCGGAGGCGCTGTGAGGAACGAACGGGAGGCAACGATGAGCCAGGCGGCCGATCGCAGAGACCACGAGGAGGCGTCTTGACCTACCTGACATCGCTCAGCAAAGAGGACACCGCCCTGGTGGTCGTCGACATGCAGAAGGGGTTCATCGACCCCGGCGGCGGCCTCGACCGCGCGGGGGTGAGCATCGCCAACCAGTCGGCGATCGTCCCGCAGGTGCGCCGGCTGATCGAGCTGTGCCGCGGCGCCGGCTTCCCGATCCTCTGGTCGCGCCAGGAGCACATCCCCAACGACGCGACGGTCCGCCGTCGGAAGATCCCGACGCACCACCAGAAGCGCGGGCTCGAGGTCTGCATCCGCGGCACGAGCGACGTCGACTTCTGCGAGGGCCTCGCCGACAGCGTGCACCCCGACGACATCGTCTTCACCAAGCGGCGCTCGTCGTGCTTCTACAACACCACGCTGGAGACGACGCTGCGCGCGCTCGGCACGCAGGTGCTGATCGTCTGCGGCGTCAACAGCAGCTACTGCGTCGACTCGACGGTGCGCGACGCGTACTTCCGCGAGTTCGACGTCGTCATCGTCAAGGAGTGCATCGGCGGCTCGTTCGACGACCTGCACGACGCGTTCCTGCGCAACTTCGACATCTACTTCGGCGACGCGTTCGAGCTCGACGAGTTCCAGACGCTGCTGGAGAGCTCGTCGGTCCCGGTCGGGGCGGGGGGAGAGGCATGACGGATCTGCGCATCGACCGTGACGAGCTCGTCGAGCTCGCGCTGGACATCTGCAACATCGAGAGCCCGCCCGGCGGCGAGGGCGAGGTCGGCGAGTTCGTCTACCAGTGGATGCGGCGGGAGGGCTTCGCTCCTCGGCGCATCGGCATGTCCGCGGAGCGCTTCAACGTGCTCGGCCGGCTGCCGGGACAGGGCGACGGCTACAGCCTGATCTTCAACAGCCACATGGACACGGGCCGCAGCCGCGAGGACCGCTGGAGCCTGCGCGACCCCGACGAGGACCGCAACCATGGCGCGTGGCGCGAGGGCGACACCCTCCACGGCGAGGGGATCGTCAACGACAAGGGTCCGATGGCCGCCTTCATGATCGCCGCCGCGGCGCTGCGCCGGGCCGGTGCCGAGCTGCGCGGCGACCTGCTGCTCTCCGCGGTGACCGGCGAGATCGGCTACGAGCCGGTCGACGAGTTCGAGGCGCCGAAGTACATGAGCAAGGAGACCGGAGCCCGCTACCTGATCCAGCACGGCGGCGTGGCGGACTACGCGCTGGTCGCCGAGGGCACCGACTTCCGGGTGGCCTCCATCGAGGCGGGCAAGGCCTTCTTCAAGATCGTCGTCTACGGCGACGAGCAGTGGTACACGCCGTTCACGCCGGACGCCGAGGTGGACGTCAACCACCCGAACGCGATCGTGCGGGCGGCGCTCGTGATCCCCGCGCTGCAGAACTGGGGGCGCGAGTACGAGCGACGCTTCCGCTACGAGTCCAAGGACGGCACGATCGTCCCCAAGGTCGTCATCGGCGCCATCCGCGCCGGCAACCCGTACCACATCACCCGCACCTCCGAGCTGTGCGCGATGTACGTCGACTGCCGGCTGACGCCCGAGAGCGATCCGCTCGCCATCCGGCGGGAGCTGCTGGAGCTGCTGGAGTCCGAGGGCGTGGCCGGCGACGTCGAGCTGTTCGTGTATCGGCGCTCGTATCCGGCGGGCGACACCGGGCCGCTGCTCGGGGGCATCCGCACCGCGCACCGCGAGGTGTTCGAGGCCGACGTCGAGCAGGCCGAGCCGGTCATCTCGAGCATGTGGCGCGACGTCCTCATCTTCAACGAGATGGGGATCCCCAGCATCACGTACGGCCCGCCGCGAGGCATCCGCAACCGCTCGATGGAGATCGACGACCTGGTGAGCTGCGCCGAGGTCTACGCGCAGATCGCCCTCAACGTCTGCAACGAGATCAAACCGGTCAGGCACGCGGCGGCCGCCGGGGCCTAGCAGCGATGGCTCTGACGTTCCACCTCGGGCTCCCGTCACCGAGCATCGCGGACGTGCCGACCGCGGACTGGGCCGGCATCGCCCGCGACGCGGAGGCCCTCGGCTACGACTGCCTCTGGCACTCCAACGAGCGCTTCTACCGCGACATGCTCGTCCGCATGACGGTGTCGACGCTCGCCACCGAGCGCATCGGCATCGGCGGCGCGATCGCCGAGCCGTACGCGGTCCATCCGGCGGTGACGGCCCAGGGGCTGGCGACGTTGCACGAGCTCTCGGGAGGACGGGCGGCGATCGCGCTGGGCGCCGGCGGGTCCGGGTTCCCCATGATGGGGATTGCCCGCCGGCGCCCGGCCGCGAGCGTCGCCGAAGCGTGCCGGGT